>JAIESE010000033.1 GCA_019746225.1 Alphaproteobacteria bacterium
TTCTGGATGGTTGAGGAAAGCGGAAATGGATTGCTTGAGGATCGATCCTCCTTTCAAAGACTGATATTGCTTCGGAATAGGACCACCGATGCGTGTTCCTCGACCAGCGGCCATGATCAATGCGATGATTTTGAGCGGTTGTGACATGATAGGTCGATCTTCAGTAGTAATTAATGGCCCTTTGCACCTGGAGCTACACTATCGATTGTGGACCTTAAAAATCAAGGGGTTGTTCTAAAACAACACGCACGGGTAAGCGGATGAGTCTTGAAATGTATTGATTTAAAACTATATTAAGTTATGTAAATACAAAACTTATGTTTTTTCTATTGATGATGTCAAATAGGGGAGACGAGTATGATTAACTTTACAGTTTTGTATCCCAACACCCCCAACACAACGTTTGATGTAGATTACTATGTCAGTATTCATATGCCGCAGTTAATACTTGAATTTGGCACGATCCTGAATGAGGTGAATTACGAATTAGGCATTGCTGGGGGTGAACCAAATTCTCCCCCAGCGTTTTATGGCATTGCCCATCTGACATTTGAATCAATGGAAACCTTAATGATGTTCATAAATAATGCGTCGCCTATCGTTGCGGACATCGGAAATTTTACGGACACAATTCCCATTATTCAAGTCAGTGAGCTTACCAATCTTTAGCGTTTAAAAGTCTGTTTCTTGAATGCGCTCTTCAGAGAGCACTTCTTCATAAACAACCGCACTTTTGATCATTTCTTTTAAACTTTGCGTATTTTCATGTCCATGATTTTTGGAAGCATGGTATGTTGCAAGGTCAACGAGTCTATCAACTTGCTCAGCAGGGGCTGACAGCTTAATTTTGCAGTTATCATCTGATGGAAATTTGCCACAATCTATAAAGGCCCAACGGGTCGTCGCCATAATTAATCTCCTTTTTATAATAGGTTAGAAATTATAGCATACCTCGTTGTTTATTAATGAGTGGTGAAGAGAAGATTAAAGTGTTGGAGCTGGTTTAATAAATTAGGGGCTCTGTTGCACATTATGAATATTATTCTTTTATTGTGCAACAGAACCCTAGCGTTCACCATTAGATCTTCGCACTCAACGACCTTTTGGTGTCCGTTTCCTTACAACAATACTGTTTTTTACGCTACGCACGCCTTCAACTTTGCGAGCAACTCTCTCCGCTTCTGCTTTTTCTGCTGCAGAGTCTACAAAGCCACTGAGTTGAACCTCATTTTGGAATGTTTCAACGTGAATTCTAAACAGCTTTAATTTGGGATCATTAAGAATCTCCGATTTTACAGAACCTGTAATCGCAGCATCATCCAAATATTCACCAGCGGTTTCTCTACCAGAAAAAGCAGCACATCCTGCTAGAATAAAAAGAACGCCCATCACATATACGGATCTCTTTATTTTGTAAGCTCCTATAGTAAGAGACTTAGATGTGGCTCTGCCTGACAGGAAAGGATTCAATTTATTAAATGAATTATTTTTCATGGCTTCTTCCTTCCTTTAAATCATATTTAGTATTTCTAGAGTTGAACCTTGCCACTCAGGAGAATGGCAAGATATCAGGTCCTAAAACTAACTTATTTTTCCAATTGCCTTTTCTTGAACTTTTCTAACCAGGACATTTACGGTAATCTTTTGAGACGCCCCTGTTGGATCTCGGCGATAAATTTCAAACGGGTATTCACGACCAGCATCTAAACCGGCCATGAGTTCTAATGCTCTTGAATGATCCGTTACTCGATTTCCGTCTATTTTTGCAATAATATCTCCCGCCTTCAAACCTGCAGTCTCTGCTGGTTGCTTTGGTATGACAGCGCTAATAAAAGCACCCTCAGAATCTTTAAATCCTGCTGCTGCTGTCTGAGCTGGAGTTGCCGTTGAAATCTCTACACCAATAATATTCCTAAGATCTGACGATGCACTATTTATCGCTTCCATATTCCCAGGATCTGCATAAGATATCGCGGAAACCGCCGCACCTACGACAAGAGTGACACACACTATTTTTGAAACTGTATTTATAGCATTCATTTTATTTCTCCTTTGTTTGTTACTGAATATATACGCTACCAAGAAGACGGTATTGGGTTTGTCTCCAGCTTACAACGTGAAAAGAGGCCGAATTTTAACGCAGAAAAGATCTTCGATCGTAAACGCCTTCAAGCGAAAACATACTAAATGGTGCTGGTGAGGTTAGAAACTTCCCTTATAAAGGCATAGTCTCAGCTATTTTTTATAATTTGTGATGTTAAATTTTGGTTTGGATAAAAAAATTGGTATTGGGATTCAACTATAATTTTCTTCCCTAATTCAAGTCACCCAACCATTGTTCCAAATCATCATACCTTTGGCACATCATAAAATTCCTCATCCATATTTGGCTTTTCCAACGATACAGCGGGGGGAGAAGCGATATTCGTATAACTATTGGGATATCTAATTTTCTTCACCGGCTCAATTGTATCTCTATGCGCACATGCGACAACAACTACACACACCATAATTAAAAGAAAATGTTGAAACATGGTTCTTTCTCCTTTCATTACAATTCACTAACCTTTTGCGAGACTTATCATGCATAAAGTAAAGGGTTTTAGGGTGATAAACAAAGTTAAAAATCACACACTTTTTACACAAACTAAGCATTGTGAGTCTACCCATTACCTGTTTTATTGATTCCCTTGCGATTTTCGTTTCCGGTAATTTTATGAAAAATATAAATGAAAGACTTGCAAAAATTCTTTAGTGATGGCAAATTGCCAAAATACGATAATTTTCAAAGTAACAGAAAACTTTAACGAGAAGTTGTGTGCTTTAGGATCTTTAAAGGGAAAAATACTTCCTTTAGTTCCATCAAAGCATCTTCTTAACGTATTTTGAACAATCAATAGGAGTCCTTTTTGCCCCTGAATATAAATGAACTTGATATATATCTTGGTAAACGAGTAAAGTCATTTCGCGTCAAACTCCATTTGCCACTCAAATCCCTCGCCATGAAACTGGGAATTTCCATTCAACAATTGCAACGTTACGAAACGGGTCTGAATAAAATATCCGCAAGTTTACTCTATACAATTGCACTTGAGTTTAAAACCGATGTTGCCATCTTCTTTGAAGGGTACAAAGGCTTTCCGAGAAGTTTGACCCTTCCTCGAACCCCAAATAATATTTTGCTCATCGAACAAAGTAAAGATGATGAAGCTATATTCCGCCAAGCGGTGATGGATTTCACAGAAAAATTAAATGTGTATACTTGCCATGATGGAGAAGAGGCCCTTAATTTTCTGAGAAGTCTGGAGGAAAGTTCTGCATTGTTCTTCCCAAAGCCGGATCTTATATTTCTTGATTTAGCTCTTCCGCTCATTAGCGGGTTAGATGTATTGAAAGACCTCAAACGCCGACCAATGACTCAAAGCATTCCTGTTGTTATTTTCTCTCGGAATACCTCTCATGATGACATGCTCAAGTCTTATTCATTTCATGCAAGTGGTTTTATCAATAAGTCCTTTTCCTACAATGAAGTGAAGGAGCAAATCCATAAAACGCTTTCCTACTGGATACACACAGTTGTGCTTCCTACAAAGGAAGCTGTGGGGAAAAATTAGAGGACCCTTGTAAGGTTCTCTTCATACAATTCTTGTACAGATTTCGGAGTATTTCTCATGATACTCCCAAATTCCCCAATAGGGAGCCTTTCATTCAAAACCTGAAAAACCCCCTTAGCTGTTTCTTCTAAATCCATATCTTGATAAGGATATAAAGACACTGCGATCGCATTTAAAAAATCCTCTTTCCGAATTTCATGATCAGGCACAAAACGAGGGTGCCAATTCTCAAAAAAAATCCCTCGAATATCAAGGGGAAGCAAGGCACTCAATTGTGAAGCGAATTCTAAAGGCAGCAGAGCCCGAAGCTCATGCAAGACTGCCTTTAATGCTGCTAATGCTTTTGTCTTATTATTTCTCTCCCAATGACATGCTTCTTCTATGGCATATAACCAATCCATCGTTTGATGAATATTGATTTCGTGTATCGATACTGCAACCATTTTGGATCTCCTTTTCCCGTGCATAGTTCATTTTTCTTAATCTCCAATTCGTTGCAGCAATCCTTCTTAAGATTTCTTACATGATTCCCCCACATGCCATTACTTCATGAGGGAAGTAGAGCATTAGCACCGCAAAGAAAATATAACCTATTAAAAACAGACCCGGTACAAGCATTTCTTTCACAGTTAAGGCGGCTTTGCCTGCCTTTTCATCTGTTAGAGAAAAGACTTTAGAGAATACTTGTAAGGGAAGGTTTTTTTCTAATTTAACTAACAGTTCACTTCTGATTTCAACGGATTTTTTGATTGTCGACATATAGCTCAACCAACTAACACAGAACAGCGTACCCATCATGATTAGGGTAAGCATAAGAAGAGATTTATGATGTTGTTGAATGTTCTGGGCGTCTCTTAAATAGGCTAATACGGAAACAACTAAGCCATTTGCCCCAATCCAAAAATTATTTGAACTCTCACGTGTATCATTAATTCTGTTCAAAGTTTCTACAAGGATTCCATACTGTTGGACCATTATGTCCTGTACCGCTTCACTTTTATAGGTAATTTCAGAATCATCTTTCATGATCAATCCTTCCCTTGTGTTATAGCGTTTGATTACCCTTAACTTATATGGGTGCCTTCTGCCATAAGCTCATGGCAGAAGGACTTTAACTTTAAGCATCTTTCCTAGAATGAGAAAAATAAGAAGCGAGTATAGCAAGGGCAAAGACAGTTACAACTGCCTTAGGCGTGGCCAAAGAAGCTGCTTTTTTCATAATATCTTTGCCTGAAATATCACTTACCTTACCTGATAAATCACGCACAGTATTTTCAATTTCAGAGATAAAATTCATAGCTGATGCAGGTTTTGGTTTCAAAAACCATGCAGCAATGAATAACAACATACTCGTTACAACCAGCACACCACATATTGCCAACAGAGCCATAGTCTCCCCGTAGTTGGGTAAAAAGTGGTGGTATAAAACCTTACATCCAATGACGTAACCAACCCCCAAAACGATAACAGCACTTAAATTGATAAGAACCATCATTAAAGCAGGTCCTTTTTTAAATGCTAGCGGGTTGAAATCATTAACAATAAGACGTGATACTAACCCAATTATGTCTGTCATTTTAAGACCCTCCCAATGATAAAGCCCAACCCGCCGGCTATTAATATGCTTTTAAGTGGATTATTCTTTATGTATTCATGAGTATATTCAAAGGTTTCCTCAGAATATTCTTCTAATTGATTTGCATAATCTCTGACATGCTCAGAAGCAGAATCCTTCATGTCATCAAAAGCATTTCTTAAATCGTCGAATGAATCATTTGCAATTTTCTTTAAAGGCTCCCACTCTTCGGCAGAAGCTGCCTCTAATTTGTTATAAGAGTTACCTGCAGCTTTAACAATTTCTTGCAAAGACTTAATAATTTTCTCGCCCTCTTTACCAGCTTTTCCCTTAAAGGAACGCTGTGCGGCAGATAACTTGTCTGTATATTGATCTAATTCTTTCTTCAATTCTTTTAAGTGTTTTTTGTTATCGCTCATTTTAAGCCTCCCCGATAAGTTGTTGTTCTTTTTGTAGGACCTTTTGCAACCCCAGCTTTATAAGCTAACGTCGTATTACACACATTCACAGAATTCGCATTTCACTTCCACGTTAAAAACGACTGCAATTTCAACCTCGTTAACTTAACTGAGAACCAACTCAACACTCAGGCCGATTCGGAATTGGTATTTATAGTTGTGAGAAATTCAAGTGGGAAAACGGGTCTCAATCAACGATCCCGATCTAACAAGTATGACGGAGACTTTAATATTGTCCCTCTTCTAAGCACCCTAAACATTTCAATATAAGTTAACGCGCAGAATTTTTTGAGTCTAAAGGCTTTGGGAGTTCTTCAGCCATCTTCGCCCTTGGATGCGCGGCCTCATACACCTTCATGAGGCGCGCCGTATCAACATCCGTATAAACTTGTGTTGTGGAAAGAGACGCGTGGCCTAAGAGTTCCTGAATGCCGCGCAAGTCCCCTGAGGCGCTCATCAGATGCGTGGCGCAGCTGTGTCGCAAGGCATGGGGTGTGGCCGTTTCGGGCAAACCAATGGCGCGGCGATAAGTTCGTAAAGACTTTTGCGCAATTGCCGGATCCAACCGCTTTCCCTTTGCCCCTACAAACAAGGGACCCTCAGGCGCCAAAACATAAGGACATAAGCGGATATACTCTTCCAATGTCTGACGGATGATGGGCAACACCGGCACCATCCGCTGACGCTTTCCTTTTCCCTGAACCAAGAGAGTATCCGCGTCAAGGGGGGCTTGTTTGCGTGTTAAACTCAACGCTTCCCCTAAACGCAGTCCGCAGGAATAAAGCAGCGTAAAGAGCGCGCGATTCCGGCAACCAATCCAGGGAACATCATCCAAGATATCAATATCATCCACAAGGCTTTTGGCTTGATCTACGCTCAAAGGACGCGGTAACCCCACTTTGAGGCGCGGAGACCGAAGACCCGCCAACACGGTGTTGGGGGGATAGCCGTGCTTGGCAAGGAACCGGAAGAAACTGCGGATGACAGACAGAGCGCGGGCGGTCGAACGATGCTCATAGTTTTCTGAAGAGCGATACGCAAGCCAAGCCCGAAAGTCCCGAAGGGTCAGCTTCATCAGGTCCTCAATGGAGATGATTTTTCCCTGATGACCATTTTGAAAGACCAAAAACTGTTGAATATCTCTTTCATAGGCCTCCACGGTGTGTGGTGACATTTGGCGGGCGTCTTTGAGCCAATTTATCCACTGTGTTATCATAACGGCGAGGGTCATCTAATTTCTTTAGTTGATTGTTTTTATTTCCCTATTTCTATCATATAGAAAAGCCGAAAGTAAGGAAAGACTGAAGGTTTATTATAGGAGCACCCCATGAATCCGTGCAGAGAATTCCAGAGCCCTCATTGGGAGCGAAAGCGAAGCAATCCAGGGGCAACAGGCATGATCATTCAGCATTAATTAAGCCATGCATTGGGCTTAAAGGGTTGTTCTTGGCCCCTGGATTGCTTCGCTTTTGCTCGCAATGACGACCATGTGTTTTGTGATATTAGAATATGGCATCCGAAGAATATTTTACCCCTAACAAGCCAACCCATTGATTTTAAACTTGAAAACTGCTCTCAAGGAGTGTACCTCTCAATCTAGGGATTAACTTTTAGATATTAAATTGCGTACGATGACCATTCAAATTGGCCCCATTTCTCTGTCGATGCCAGTAATTCTGGCACCCATGTCCGGCGTTACAGATATGCCGTTCCGACGCCTTGTCAAACGTATGGGCGCAGGGCTTGTCGTATCTGAAATGATTGCCAGTCAAGCCATGATCCGCGAAACGCGTCAATCCATGCGCATGATTCAAAAGTCCCCCGATGAATTCCCAATGGCGGTTCAGTTGGCCGGGTGTGAGCCTGATGTGATGGCCGAAGCGGCAAGGCTCAATGAAGATCTCGGGGCTCAAATTATTGATATCAACATGGGCTGCCCTGTCAAAAAGGTCGTTAATGGCTATGCGGGATCTGCCTTAATGCGCGATGAGCTTTTAGCCGGGCGGATATTAGAAGCCACGGTTAAGGCTGTCAAAGTGCCCGTAACCTTAAAAATGCGCACTGGTTGGGATGACGCCAATCGCAACGCACCACGTCTTGCGAAAATCGCTGAAGAGTCTGGGATTCAACTATTGACCATTCATGGTCGCACCCGATGCCAACTGTATAATGGCTCCGCAGATTGGGCCTTTATCGCGAAGGTCAAAGAGGCTGTTCGTCTTCCCGTCATAGGAAATGGGGACGTTGTCACGGTTGAAGATGCCGCAAATTTATTGCAACAAAGTGGTGCGGATGGCGTCATGGTCGGACGAGGGGCCTACGGAAAACCTTGGTTTATCAACCAAGTAGGGCACTATCTAAAGTCCGGAGAAAGACTGCCAGAGCCGCCTCTAGCCGAGCAACACCAAATTATTTTAGAGCACTTCGAAGAAATATTGTCTCATTATGGAGAAAATACTGGCGTAAAGATTGCCCGAAAGCATGTGGGATGGTACAGTAAGGGACTCGCTGGGTCCACGGACTTTCGTGTTGCTGTCAATCAGATGGACACGCCTTCTGCTATGATAGCCTTGATTAATGAGTTTTATCGTCCTTTGTATACTTAATTTTTAAGGTATACATGAAATTGGTAAGGGATTCGTGTTAATGCCGCTACAACAACCTAAAATTCCCCCCATCTCCACCAAGACAGGTCTTTCGGGGGCAGTGGAATCTTTCTTAAAGGACTATTTTGCCGCTCATAATGGAGACCTCCCGACAACAGGTTTGTATGAACGCGTGATCCGGGAAGTCGAACGTCCTCTTCTCAGAACGACCCTTAAGGCGGTCATGGGGAATCAGAAAAAAGCTGCAGAAATTTTAGGAATCAACCGCAATACTTTACGTAAAAAATTAACCGACCTAAATATAGATGTGCGCGATTTTTAGGAATTCCCCCAAAGATGGACTTGTGCCTTTCCAAATTTCACCCTACAGCAATTCCTTCCTTAACACCTTCTTTTCGACATCTTTTGCCTTTATTTTTTGCACCCTTTTCCCCTATTAATCAAGGAGGGTGTAACAAAAGCCTATGAGCACCCCTTCTCCTCTCTTTCAAAAAATCTCTCTGTCGTTTGTCCGATTTGCACAAGACTATACGTTGTCGCGTCGTCTCGCAGCGGGACTCAGCGTTGCTGCTTTTCTGTCAGTTGTTGCGACATTTGTTGCACTCGCAGGCGGGAAGCCCTTTTCAGATAAATCCGCACGGGTATTGCCCTTCATCTACCTTGACCTGACCTTAATGCTCCTTCTAGCCGTCATTATTGCGAAGCGGCTTGTAGAGCTTTGGGTAGAACGTCGCCGAGGTCTTGCCGGATCAAAACTCCATGTACAAATTGTCGGGCTATTTTCATTCATAGCAATCATTCCCGCCATTTTGGTTGCAGGATTTGCCGCAATTTTTATAAATGTCGGGGTCCAATCTTGGTTCAGTGAGCCTGTCCGTGCTGCCCTGTCCGAAGCACAGGAAGTTGCAGACTCTTATTTGAAAGAACATAAGCAAACCATCAAACACGATGCCTTAGATATTGTGCGAGAACTTGCTCCAGAAGTCGTTGCTTTGTCAAACGATCCTAAGACATTTTCGCGAATTCTCACGGACAAAGGCTACACCCATAGATTGAGTGAAGTTGTTGTTATTAATGGGAATAAGCAAGTTGTAGCACGGTCGTTATTTGCCTTCTCGTTTGAATTTGAAAACCTTGTCAATAAAGACTTAGATCGGGCTATAAATTTTGTTCAAGCAGGCGAGAGGGTCGCTTTTCTCGCTGACTTGGGGAAGGAATCTATTGACCGCGTACGCGTTCTCGTACGCTTGGACCCCATAACGGATACTTATCTCTATGTTGGAAAATTAACAGATAAGGCCGTATTGAAACACATTGCGCGTACGGAAGGGGCTATCAAAGAGTATGACCGCCTTGGCGAACAAAGTACGTCGCTTCAATTAACATTTATATTGTTTTTTGCCGCGGTTGCATTGTTGCTCTTATTAGCAGCTATCTGGGGTGGTTTGACCATTGCAACCCTCCTCATGCGACCGATTACGCGACTTATTGTCGCAGCTGAACAGGTCAGTCAAGGAGACTTGACCGTTCAGGTTACGGCCGAAGGGTCAATGAATAATGAACTCGGAAATCTGGCGCAAGCCTTCAATCGTATGACTTCTCAGCTTAACTCCCAAAGAAAGGATTTGATTAAAGCCAATATTCAAATCGATCGACGGCGTGAATTTATTGAGACTGTCTTGGCGCAAATTTCTGCTGGTGTCATTCGTTTAGATGAAAAACGACGCCTTGACCTTGTAAATCATCGCGCAGCAGCATTACTATCTGTGTCTTTAGAAAAAGTAAAACGAAAAAAACTTGAAGCTGTTGCGAATGAACTCAGCCCTCTTTTAGACAGAGCCGTTACACAAGTTCCCCAGCAATTGAATGAACAGGTCACGTTGGTACGTCGCGGTTTAGCATGCATTCTACAGGTTTCAGTTATCGTTCAAATTGAGCGGGATGTTGTTAAAGGATATGTTATTACTTTCGATGATGTGACCGCTTTAGTAAGTGCCCAGCGAAAAGCCGCATGGTCAGATGTCGCGCGTCGAATTGCTCATGAAATCAAAAATCCTTTGACACCTATCCAACTCTCTGCTGAACGTTTGAAACGCCGATATTTGAAAGAAATCTCATCTGATCCTGAAACCTTTAATGCTTGCATTGAAACGATTGTCCGCCAAGTTGGGCAGATTGGAAATCTGATTTCGGAGTTTTCTTCATTTGCTCGCATGCCAAATCCAATTATGAAAGAAGAGGATTTAGCTGAAATTTGTCGACAAGCAGTGTTTTTACAAACGCAAGCGCGACCTTCCATTTCCTTTCAGTTGCAAGTCCCCCAAGATTCAGTTATGGTTCGGTGTGATGCACAACAAATTAGTCAGCTTTTAACAAATTTATTACAGAATTCTATCAATGCTTTGGAAGCTTTTTATTCATTAGAAACAGCAGTCGCAGATCAACTGTCTACTGCAAAAATTGCTTTAAGTCTTGAAGTGGAAATTGAAAATATCTTGTTAATTGTCGAAGACAATGGCCCTGGGTTTCCAGTTGAAGGACGTGAACAGCTTACAGAGCCCTATTTCACGACCCACACAAAAGGGACTGGTCTTGGCCTGGCAATTGTTGCTAAAATTGTGGAAGATCATCGAGGTAAATTGGAATTAGGCGATAGTTCTTTAGGGGGTGCAAAAGTCACGATTGAACTGCCAATTGCACCTGAAAACGATTAGAGAAGAAGACCAATACTATGGCTCATGACATATTAATTATTGATGATGAGGCTGATATTCGGAGCCTTGTTTCAGGGGTTTTAGACGACGAGGGTTATGTTACTCGTACGGCAGCTGATGGAATCAGTGGCCTCGAGGCAATTAAAGCCCGTCAACCAAGTCTTGTTATTCTAGACGTTTGGTTGGGGGATAGTGATCGGGATGGCTTGAAAATCCTAGAAATCATTAAGCGAGATCACCCTTATGTTCCTGTTGTTATGATCAGTGGACATGGAACAATTGAAACAGCTGTAACTGCCATTAAAAATGGGGCCTATGACTTTATTGAAAAGCCATTCCAAACAGCTCGTTTGCTGCTTGTTATTCAACGCGCCATAGAAGCTGCGCGCCTGAAACGTGAAAATGCCGACCTTAAAGTCAAAGTTGGGGATCATGTTGATCTGATCGGCGCCTCCCCTTCCATGCAAGCCATACGCCAAATTATTGAGCGTGTCTCCCCAACAAATAGTCGGATTTTGATTGCCGGGCCTTCGGGCGCTGGTAAAGAAATCATCGCCCGAAAAATTCATGCTCTGTCACGTCGCGCAGATCAACCCTTTATTGTTTTGAATTGTGCTACCTTGCACCCAGATCGCCTCGAAGCTGAACTCTTTGGAACCGAAATTGTCGGATTAGACCCCACCGTACCTCGTAAAATTGGTCTCCTTGAACAAGCCCATAACGGCACTTTGTATCTGGATGAAGTAACGGATCTTCCTTTGCCTACACAAAGCAAGCTTATTCGCGTTCTCCAAGATCAGTTCTTTACACGTCTTGGGGACAACCAAAAAATTGAGGTCGACGTCCGGATCACCGCCTCATCTAGTGCCAATATCCCCCAAATGATCCAGGATGGTCATTTCCGAGAAGATCTTTTTTATCGCTTGAATGTTGTCCCGGTTCAAGTTCCAGCCCTACAAGAGCGCGTAACGGATATACCTGACTTGTTCCAATACTTTATGACCCAATCTGCTCTAGCTCATGGATGTTCCCCACGACGATTAAGTGAAGACGCCATGGTCATTTTACAATCCTATTCTTGGCCAGGTAACGTTCGGCAACTTAGAAATGTGGTTGAGTGGATATTGATCATGGCTGGTGGAGATCCTCGTGAAGAAGTCAAATCCGAGATGTTGCCCCCTGAAGTCCGCTCCGACACGTCTCTTGCTTCCTCCACCCAAGCCCCTAATATCGTGGTCCTGCCTTTGCGAGAAGCACGGGAATTGTTTGAGCGTGAGTATTTGCTCGCGCAAGTCAATCGCTTTGGGGGCAATATTTCCAAAACAGCACGATTTGTTGGCATGGAGCGTTCTGCACTTCATCGGAAATTACGGGCGCTTGGCGTTCATGAGGGACGCTACCAAGAAGAGGAGGCCACCCCAGAATTAACCAATCATGAATTGAAAATTGCATGAAGGTCATTATCTTAGGCGCTGGACAAGTTGGTTTTAATATCGCCAAATATTTAGCCGTCGAAGAAAATGACGTAACCATCGTTGACCAATCCGCCGAACTCTTACGAAAAATTGGTGATACGCTTGATGTTCAACCGGTGGTTGGATTTGCCTCCCATCCTGACGTTTTGCAACAAGCGGGCGCCGCAGATGCGGATCTCATAATTGCTGTTACGGGCTCTGATGAAGTCAATATTGTCGCTTGTGAAGTGGCAAATTCCTTATTCCACGTAGAAACAAAGATTGCCCGTATTCGCAATCAAAATTATTTGGACCCCTACTGGTCTAACCTCTTTACAAGCGGCAATTTAGCCATCGATCACATCATTTCTCCTGAAGTTGAAGTTGCCAAAGCCATCAGCCGCAGCATCAAAGTAACCGGTGCCTTTGATGTTATTCCTTTGTGTGGCAATCAAGTAAAAGTCATTGGTGTTCGATGCATGAGCAACGCCCCGATTCTCAACACTCCTTTACGTTTATTGCCCGGCTTGTTCCCCAAACTTGAACTCGTCATTGTTTGTATCGTACGAGGCGTCGATGTATTTATTCCAACAGGCGATCATCAAATGCTCCCAGGAGATGAGGTATATTTTATTGTTTCCCAAGGTCAAACGAGTAGTGCGATGGAGGCCTTTGGCTTTGCTGATACAGCCGTTCACCGCGTTATCGTCATGGGCGGCGGCAATATCGGGATGACATTAGTCGCCGATATTGAACAAAACCAACCGGATGTCATTACCCGGATTGTTGAGAAGAATCAGGCCCGAGCAGAATATGTGGCGCGTCATCTCAAGCAAACAGAAGTATTGTGTGGTGATGTCTTGGACGCTGAAGTGTTATCCGAAGCCAATGTCCAGTCTGCAGGAACCATCGTCGCCGTTACAGATGATGATAAAGTCAATATTTTAGCGTCGCTCCTCGCGAAGAGAAATGGCGCCTCTCAAGCTTTGATTTTATTGAATAATATGGCCTATTCTTCCCTTGTGACCTCTTTGGGCATCGATGCTGTCATCAGCCCTCAAGCCATCTCTGTTTCCACCATTCTTCAGCACGTCCGCCAAGGGCGTATTCGCTCCGCCCATTCATTGAGGGATGGTAGTGTGGAGATCATCGAGGCAGAAGCACGAGAGACATCCCACATCATTGGTTTAACGGTCGACGATATTAACATCAAGGGAGCGATCATGGTCGCAGCCCTCGTGCGTGAAGATGAAATTACCGTCGCCCCAACGCGCTTAAGCATACGTGTCAGTGATCGTTTGATTCTGGCCGTTTCAAAAGAAGCCGTGAAAAAAGTGGAACGTCTCTTTGCCGTTCGTCCGAGTTATTTGTAATCTATCGTTCTTTCTTCTTTTATTTTCTTGTGGAAAATTCTAAATAATTTCCTTATGTATAAGTATTATCTCGCCAATAATTATTTCTGAATTGGGATATACTCATATTTTTTGGAGGTCGTTATGAATTTTGAAAATAAGCTGGTTGCCATTTTAAATAAAGACGTCGAACCCGGTGTTGTGCTCAATGCGCTGGCTCATATGACTATTGGTTTGGGTGCTGAAGTAGGCAAATCCACCCTTCGACTCGACGATTATCAAGATGCAACGGGTAACGTTTATCCGAATATTTCACAAATTCCGTTCATCATTTTGCGGGGCAAGTCCGGAGAAATTCGCAAAACCATTGAAAAAGCCAAGGAACAAAAGATCTTGCACGGTGTCTTCTTGAACACCATGACTGGAGGCACGTATCAGGAACAGTTAGTACGAACTGCTGAATCTCAAGCAGACGGCCTAACCTATTATGGCTGCGTCTTGTTTGGGGACTGGGCCACGGTTTCTGAAATGACCCGTAAATTTTCCTTGTGGAAATAAATAGAGAAAGAAACAGGCTTGTCTAATACTCCTATAAAGCTTGATGGTATTGAAGATGGCGCCCTCGTGGCCGTTGCCATGTCGGGGGGCGTTGACTCTTCAGTGACGGCCGCTCTTGTCGCGGAAGCGGGCTATCAGGTGGTCGGCATCACGTTGCAACTCTACGATCATGGGCAAATGGTAAATAAAAAGGGGGCGTGCTGCGCGGGCCAAGATATCTATGATGCCCGCATGGTCGCTGATCGCCTCGGGTTTCCCCACTATGTCCTGGATTATGAAAATGTCTTTCGCCAGGGGGTGATTGAAGATTTCGTCGATAGCTATCTCCAAGGAGAAACGCCGGTCCCCTGCATTCGCTGCAATCAGCGCGTGAAATTTAAGGATTTGCTGTCAACGGCGCGGGATCTGAATGCAAAAGCACTTATCACAGGGCATTATGTACGACGTATGGCGGGTGAAAAAGCAGCGGAGCTTCATCAAGCCATCGATCCCAATCGCGATCAAAGTTATTTTTTGTTTACCACAACCCAAGAACAGCTGGACTATTTGCGCTTTCCCTTAGGGGGCATGCCAAAATCCGAGACCCGGGAACATGCCCGGCGTATAGGCTTAAGCGTGGCCGACAAGCCCGACAGTCAGGACATTTGCTTTGTCCCATCCGGTGGTTATGCGAGCGTTGTTGAAAAATACCGCCCTGGGGCGTTGGATCCAGGCGATATCGTCCATATGGATGGCCGTGTGTTGGGGCAGCACACCGGGATCATCAACTATACGATTGGCCAGCGTAAAGGTCTTGGCGTTTCAAGTCCTGAGCCATTATTCGTGACCCAGCTTGACCCCGAAGCCCGTCGCGTTATTGTTGGACCCCATGAGGCGCTTGCCAAACCCAGCATTTGGGTACGCGACGTGAATTGGTTGACCGAAACTGCCTCTTTTAACGAAGGCTTGAAGGCTTCTGTCAAAATTCGCTCCACCCAAGGGCCCACCATTGCCACCATTTTTCAACGCGGGCCGAATCTTGCGGAAGTTCAATTTGAATCGCCGGAATACGGCGTTGCCAATGGCCAAGCATGTGTATTCTTTGAAGGAACACGCGTCCTTGGGGGCGGGTGGATTACTGCGGAACCTGTATAAAATGAATCCTAAGCCAGCCCCTTAGATATTATTCCCTCAAACACGAACGCTTCTTCTTTTCCAACTCCTCCTTCAATAATATTTGCCCTTTTCAAAAAAATTAACACATAATTAACATAAGGATAGATACGCTATTTATAGTGGCCCAAATTTGAGGGCCATTTTATGACTTTTTACAAGGAGAATGGCTGACGTGGCCAACGAACCGCAGAACAAGAAATCGTCCCATAAAACACAGTCGAAGTCGGGGTCCGTTTTCCCTTGGCGTCGATGGGATATGATCTTGAGCACGGTTGTGCTCAATGTTCTGGCGCTTGCAATTCCTATTCTCATCATGCAGTTGTATGACCGGATTATCCCCAATCAATCCTATAATACACTGTCTCTTTTGGGTATAGCTGTCTGTGTTGTCTTCGTCCTTGAGGCCAGTTTACGGTTCAGCCGAGGATATGTTTTAAGTTGGTTGGGGATGCATTTCGAACACGGGGCTTCAGTGGGCGCCTTCAAGCATATGGTCAATTCAACTTTAAAAGATTTAAACAAAAGAGGCGTTGGCGAACATGTTGAAAATATCGAAAGCACAACTATATTAAAGGAATTTTTGGCCGGACAAGGGTTCTTGATCTTGATGGATCTGCCTTTTGTGTTTTTGTTCTTAGGCTTGATTGCTTATTTCTCAACAAAAATAGCGTTAGCCGCCGTAACAATATTAACCGTTTTCGTTGTTATTGCCTGGGCCTTAGGGATTCTTTTGCGTAACCATTTGGAAGAACAGCTCGATGTTAACGATCGTCGATATAATTTCATCGTCGAAATGCTGACCAACCATCACACGCTGAAAGCTCTTGGGATGGAAGATCTCCTCTTACGTCGTTTTGAACGACTCCAAACGCACTGTTCCAATGTGAATTATAAAGTTTATTTATATGCAGCAGAAGCCCGAGATCTCGCTAGCACCTTTTCCTACATCATGTTTGTGGGAATTGTGGCTGTTGCTGCTTTGCAAGTCATTCATGAAGCCACCACCATTGGTGTGATGGCAGCTTCCATAGTTCTTACGAACAGAGCCATGCAACCAATTCAAGCCGCTATGGGCGTTTGGACGCGTTTCCAGTACTTTACCATTGCCAAAAAGAGAATTGAGGACCATTTTAGCTTAACCCTTGAGCCACCCCCCACCCACGGTATTGTCAAACCTGTAAAAGGTAAACTTACCTTAAAAGGGGTCTCCTTCCAATATGCCCCTGATAAGCCAGAAATCTTAAAGAATATTGACTTGGTTATTCAACCGGGATCCACGATTACCATTCACGGAAAGAATGGTGCTGGAAAAACAACCTTGATGTGGTTGTTAATGGGAAATCTGCACCCCGAACGTGGATCAGTCCTCGTGGATGATGAACCTATATCCACTTACCATTATCGAGACTTGCGTCGTCAAATGGCTTATATCCCCCCCAAAGGCATGTTATTCCAAGGAACAATTATGGAAAATATGACCATGTATTTGGGAGCGGCCCATATGGACGATGCTTTAAGTCTTTCGCGTCAGCTTGGGCTTGATGACTGGATTCGTCGCTTGCCCTTGGGCTATGAAACAAAAGTAGGAGATCAGCTATTCCTCCTTTTGCCCGATGGTATCCACCAACGCATTTGCCTCGTGCGTGCTTTGATTAATTGTCCAAAAATTCTGATTTTGGATGAGGCGAACACTTCATTAGATGAGGATGGCGATCGCTTGTTAAGGCAAATTGTTCGAAGTCTTCATGGTCAGGTGACCATTATTTTCGTAACCCACCGACCGTCTATACAAGAATTAGCCGATGCGTCTTACGAACTTGTGGATGGTGCTTTGCTCCCCAAAACCAAACTATCTCTTCCCGGAGAAACCCGAATCCAAGAAGTGCAACCGACTCAAGAAGTCCAAGAAGCGCCTACCCTCCAAGAAACGCCCCTCATCATTGAAGCTGAAGAGGAAACTATCGAGGTAAAAGCTGAGCCAAAACCAAAAAAGCAGAAGCGTCTTACTTTTAGAAAAAAGGGAAAAGATAAGAAAGTGAAGTCACCCGAAGCTATGCATCCTGACCACCCTGAAATAGGAATAGATGAATCAATAGGGATAGAGCAATGACAAAACCCTTTAACTATTATGACTGTGTCATGCCCTTGTTGCAGGCTTTGGGTTGGCATGGCCATGCACGCCGAATTTTTGAGGCTGTTCCCTATTTATCTCAGCAAATAACCTTATTAGACTTTCGGAACTTAATGGCCAACTTAGGGTATGTAAGCAAAAGTCATTCCATCAATTTGAAAGTCTTGCCTGAATCCTTGTTGCCATGCTTGTTTATAGCCAATAGTGGGGGAATTTACGTTCTGTCTGAAAGAGAAGATGGCGTCATTAAGGGTGTGGATTGCCAAACCAATGAGAAGGTAACCTTTTCAGAAACGAATTGGACGCGGGGAACCATTTACACTTTTTATCAAGAACCCGAAAATGCCACAAAACGCGGAACCTGGATATCGAATGTCATGATTAGATTCCACACATTTATATACTGGTTAATCGGCTTGGGGTGTTTAACAAGTATTTTAAGCTTAAGTTCTATTCTTTTCGTCATGGCCATTTATGATGAGGTTGTTCCTTCGCGCTCAGGCTTAACCCTTGGGTTCTTTGCCTTAGGACTGGTTTTGGCCTTATGTTGTATCCAGTTTGTACACGTGATCCACAATAAGGCATTAGCTTATCTCGGGGCACGGTTAGATATGATCGTTGGTATCGAAGTCTTACGTCATATCATCAACTTACCCATGTCCTTGATCGAAGGAGCGTCTGTGGCCAGTCAAGTTGCACGGTTACGCCAGTTTGACTCAGTCCGTGAAACGTTTACCGGTCCCATAGCCCAGATTCTTCTGGAAGGGCCTTTTATGATCATTTTTTTGGTGATCATATTCATGATTGCTGGGCCAATTGTCCTGATCCCCATATTCATGATATTTGTTTTTACTGTCTTTACTCTCATCATGGCCCCCATCATGCGACGCTCCACACAACAAACAGCTGCTGCTGCAATGGAGCGCCGGACATTTTTGCTTGAGGGAACATCTCATTTATCAACCATCAAAAATTTAGGCGCGGAAAAAACTTGGGTTGATCGCTTCCAAGATGTAAGCGCATCTCTTTCCGTTGCACAAAAACATACGGAATTACTATCGTCGCTTTCGACGAACATCAGCCAAATGATTATGAAAATAGCAGGCTTATCCGCAATTGTTTGGGGCGCCATTCGAGTTACAGACAACCTGATGTCGGTCGGTGCCTTAATGGCGGTTGTTTTGCTTGTATGGCGGGCACTTTCCCCCCTTCAAAGCGCCTTTATGATTTTAGGTCGTGTTGACCAAATCATGGATAGTTTGGATAAAATAAATCGCCTCATGCTCCTGCCCACAGAGCGACGCCACATTACGGGAAATCCCCATCGTTTTGAAGGGCTCATACGTGTTCAAAATGTTGGCTTTCGATATGCAAATGATCCGAATCCCGCCGTACAAGGAATCATGATGGAAGCCAAACCAGGAGAAATTGTCGCTATTGTTGGACAAAATGGATCAGGGAAAACGACTCTTATAAAACTACTTTTGGGTTTTTATTACCCCCAAGCCGGTTCTATTATGATCGATGGGATTGATATACGTCAATTTGATCCTTATGTTTTGCGCCAATCTATTGCTTATGTCCCTCAGCAAAACCAATTTTTTCATGGAACACTTGCGCAAAATTTACAGTTTTCTGCACCAGAAGCCACGGAAGAGCGCATGATTGAGGCGGCGAAACAAGCAGGACTCCTCTCGCAGATCATGGCTTTGCCTGAAGGATTTGAAACGCGAATTGACGAGCAACTTATGACTGTTTTTTCATCAGGCTTTTTGCAGAAACTCAATCTGGCCCGTGCCTATGTTCGAAAATCCAACATCATGATCATGGATGAGCCAGGCAATACGCTGGATAAGGAAGGCGATGACATCTTACGTCAAACAATCGAAAGTTTCCGCGGCAAAAAGACCATTCTTCTTGTCACCCATCGACCGAGCTTGGTCAATATGGCAGATCGAATCCTATCCCTTCAAGGGGGAACCATGCGCGTTTTTGGTCCTAAGGATAAAGTATTAGGAATGATAACAGGGGATGTAAAATGACAGACGAGACACCAACAACTCTTATAGATACTTATATTGAAAGAGCGACCAGTGGACGTCGCCTCCCTTCTTTGAACCGTTCCTTACATATTGAAGAAGGGCGTCCTCCTCACAGTAGCCGCATGAACATTTTAATTGCATCCGGTATCGTCTTTGCTTTTATAATATGGGCTGCTTTTACGCCCATCGATGAAATCGCAAACGCACCAGGCCAAGTCATCCCAACAGGTTTCATCAAATCTATCCAACATTTGGAAGGCGGAATCATCAGTGAGATTAATATCCATGAAGGAGATATGGTCAAGGAAGGCGACGTCATGATCGTACTTGATGGGAAAGGTGCTCAGTCTGAGCTTGAACAAGCTTTAGCAAAGGAAGCTTCTTTGAAAATAAGAGCAGAGCGTTTGCGATCCTTCGGGTTAGGTCAAAAGCCAAATTTTTCTGAGTATGTGGGAACCCACAAAAATTTAGTAGATGATCAACAAGCCATTTACGACATGCAGTTCAAAAATAGAGATGACCAACGGGCAGTAATTGAAAAGCAGCAGGAACAACAAAAGGCATTGCTTGCTGTTCAAGTGGGGCAGGAAGCAGATTTGAGAAGAGAACTTGTCATCCAAGAAGAACAGCTTGCGGCTGATAAAACGCTGTTAGACAAACAGTTAACGACGAAAACCGCCTATCGTAATACAGCCTTAAAAGTATCAAATGCACGAAAAGAATTAGCTCAAGTGCTCAACCAAATGCAACAAACACGACAAGCCATTGCAGAATCAGACAACAAGCTGACCGAGCTTGGAACGCGTTTACGCAACGACGCTTTAACGGAAATGGGTAATGTCACAGCTGAAATTGCTCAAGTCAAGGAATCCATTACAAAATTGCAAGACCGCGTCAATCGCTTGGAAATTAAAGCACCCGTTACAGGTATCGTGAAGGGGTTAAAGACCAATACTTTAAAGGGAGTCATTCAACCGGGCGAGGAAGTCCTTCAAGTCGTGCCTGAAAATGCCATGGAAGTTGAAGCGCAACTCAATCCAAAAGACGTTGGTAATACCCAAATTGGTCAGGATGTAACCATAAAAGTCTCCGCATATGAATTTTCACGCTTCGGAGGTATATCAGGAAAATTACATGCGGTTTCAGCATCTACATTTTTGGATGAAAATAAGAAACCCTATTACAAAGCATTCGTGAGCCTCGATCAACTTTATGTTGGCAAAAACCCCGCAGTGAACAGAGTTACAGTCGGTATGATGGTCCAGGCGGAGATTCATACAGGCGAAAAAACCCTTCTGCAGTATCTCATCAAACCTGTCTACAATGCTTACAAGACAGCGTTTAGAGAACGGTAGGTAGAAAGAATCTCTTGGCTTAATCTATGCAAGAGATTTATCCCAATCTCCCGCAATGGCTTGATAACAGGCCAACGCCGCTAATGCTGCCGTTTCAGCACGCAAAATTCGGGGCCCTAAGCTGATGCTTTTCGTAAATGAAAAGGACTTCAGATAGGCAATTTCTTGGGATGAAAATCCCCCTTCTGGACCCACCAAGAATCCAACCGAAGACCTCGGCGCAAGAGTGTGTAAACTTTGCGCAATAGAAGGCACTTCAGCGCGCTCTTCGCACACCAAGAGGGGGATATGTACATCCCATGACTCTAATGCCTTACTCAAAGGCTTTAAGGGATAAATTGTCGGAATATCAAACCGCTCGCATTGTTGGGCGGCGTCTACCACATTAGCCTGCAAACGTTCCTGATTCAGCCTCGTAATATTGCATCGCTCCGTCATTACTGGATAAAAATGGCGCACCCCCAGCTCTGTTGCTTTTTCGATCATGAACGTAAGAGGATCATGTTTAATCGGAGTGAAGAGAAGTGATAAATTTGGCCCCATAACGGCTGGTCGAAGCTGCTCTTCAATGGTGACCCTTGCACTTGACTTCGAGACCTCCGCTAAGTGGGCCGCCCATTCTCCATCCCGTTCATTAAAAACCGCCAGCCGATGACCAATCGCCGCACGTAAAACATGTCGCAAATAATGAGTTTGTCCCTCAGTCAAGGCTAAGACTTGATCCGTATATAGGTCGTCGGCATTATACAATCGTGTCATAGCTGGCTCCTCGAGTCTTTCACATCTCTTAGTTGTTGAGAGAATACCAAAAAGCGAGTAGGGTTTGTACAAAATTAAAAGGGGGGGGCTTTAATGACAAAAAAGCTGAAGAAGGACATACCAGGATTTAGTTTGATTGAGATCGCCCTTGTTTTGATCGTGATTGGAATTCTTGCAGGTGCCATCTTTAAAGGGCAGGACGTCCTTGAAGCGGCAAAAATTCGTGCTGTCCTCAACGATATTGACCGCATTCGAACCGCCTCTTCCCTCTACCACGATACGTTCGGCCAGTGGCCAGGAAATGATTCAAACGCCAAAGCTCGCTTCGGCCCTGGCGTTACCAATGGTCAAGGTAATGGCCTAATCTCAACAGAGGAAGCCCCCCAATTTTGGGTCCATTTAGCAAAAGCTGACCATCTTTCTGAAGATACGGCGCCTGCCTCAAAGTTAGGAGGTCATTTTACCGTTGAGGGAGACTTGGCCTTAAAGAAAAATTTCCTCATCCTCTCAGGCCCAGAGGGATCCGGAATTTTAACACCTAAGCAAGCCTCAGCCCTCAAAGCCAAAGCTGGGGAAAGCGATCCCTCAACAGGGCAAATACGCATCATCGAAGGTGCAGGCGCAGCTCCCGGCAGTTGCGTCAGTGGAGGCACATTTCATTTAGCAACAAAATCACCAACATGCATTGTTAGGGTGGAATTACATTAAAGACCATGATAATTGTAATATTATGGTATCTTTGTACATATGGAAAATTGAAAGGAAAAGATGATGTCAACTTTGGGTCACACAACAGATGGAAATTTCACAAAGGATGTTTTGGAATCAGGCGTGCCTGTTATCGTTGATTTTTGGGCAGAATGGTGTGGACCTTGCCGCATGATCGCTCCCATTTTGGAGGAAGTTGCCAAGGAAATGGGTGGCAAGATTAAAATCCTAAAGCTCAATATAGATGAGAATCCCACCATGCCTGCACAGCTCGGTGTTCGAAGCATCCCAACCTTAGCCTTGTTTAAAAATGGCCAAGCCATTTCAACAAAAGTCGGATTGTTAACCAAAAGCAAAATCATTGAGTGGGTAGGAACGGCTATCTAAGGAGAACGGGAGGCTCAAAAATAAGGTTTAATTTTGGCACTTTGATCTTTACATTCCAACATTTACCTTATTTAAAAGGTTGATTAGGTAAATTTTGGAATGAAGCCTGAGAAATAGCGATATCAGCTGAAGTAACAAGCCTACTGTTCTTCGAAATAGAGTCCACAATATACTCATTCACTTTATGAGAATAATGTGTCAAATCTTTATAATTATCTAGATCGCTTATAATTTCCAAATCCGTTTCAAAATCAAAAACTTTCGTATTCTTAAATTCTGACAAATTCACCAGCACTTCTTTTCTGAACTTTGCATCTTCATTGAACCCATCTGGGTTCAATGCACACTCTTGTTTGAAATAAGCTAAAGAAAGGGGCGGGAAAAAAATAATAAACTCAACTTCTGGATGAGACCTCAAAAGAGTTAGAAAGTTCCTCAATACATGGCTTCTACCCGTATAGACAGCTAAAGCCTTTTTCTTTAACAATCCCTCGTTATAGCTTGCCAACACGGCACTTTTAGAGAAATTTGCCTCCTGCCACCAAGAATTGTAGGACTCAAGGACTTGTCGAGGAGGCTGTAAGAAATCCATATGGAAATTTTTAAGAACAAGTCTCAAGGATTGAGAAAGCATATCCAAATTTAGCAAATACTTTATGTGAGCAACGAACCGGCGTTCATACAGAAATACTGGCATTTCCCTCTCTACAGGTCCTTTTATCTCATGAAAAAAATGTCGATCTAGCCCCCAAATTATCCTTTTAACCTTACCTGACTTTATGGCCGACTCAACAACAAGGATTTGTTCTGGAATGGTGGCCCCTGCAATAGAAAGTTTTAGGGGCGTGCCTCCTAATTTTTCTCTAACATTTCGCAGAGAAAAATTTTGCGTCATGGAGGTTCCTATAATCGCTGTATCAAAAGAAAATGTATGGATAAATGCGGCAACTTGCCATCGATCATTCTCATATAGGGGATAAGCATCCACACGCCGATAATACTGAAGGGGATCAACAATATAATTGATTATCACACAACAACTCGTTAGGGAGAAAAAAGCGAGCGCGAAATATAGTATAAACCCTCGTTTCACGATTAAAATCCTGAGTACAGAAATTGGTGAGGTTTATTTAACAACAAAATACCGACAGCCAATAAGATGCCTGATACAGCTCCCGCAAAAGGGAAAGCAAGCTTTGCCATTCGTCTGCCAGCACCCTCATAAGAAAGAAGGGTCAAATACATCTTGTGCGTTTCAGGGAGGATAAAGGCTATGCTTAAGCCAAACAAAATCGCAATATATTGCCATTTCGTCGAGAAATAAAGGGTCAAACCTTCATTCCCTGACAGAAGCAGTGAGCGAAAAATCCCAAGGGCCTGGTTCATATCTTGAGATCTGAAAATGACCCACCCCAAACTCACTAAGAGGAAAGTACTCAAAACCTTGAAGCCATGCATCCAAATTTGAGCCCCCTCACATGATAAATTCATCTTTGAGACAAATTTTCTTTGCTGATGATTGAGAACCAATAATACACCATGATACATCCCCCAAATTAAAAAGGTAAAAGAGGACCCATGCCAGATGCCACCAATGGCCATGACAATGATCAAATTAAAGGTATACCGCAACTCAGTGGTCCTGTTTCCTCCCAAGGGAATGTAAAGATAGTTCTTCAAAAAATTAGAAAGGCTCATGTGCCATCGACGCCAAAACTCGATGATGGATGTGGCTTGATAGGGAGAGTTAAAATTAAAAGGGATAGTTATCCCAAACAAGCGGGATAATCCAACAGCCATATCAGTATATCCTGAAAAATCAGCATATAATTGAAACGAATAGCATAGTGTGGCGAGGAGTGCGGTATGAAAACTTAATGCTATTTCCGCATTCACATCAAAAACAGAAGATACATATAGACCCAAAGGGTCGGCGATAAAAGTCTTTTTAAACAACCCCATAGAAAAGAAAAACAGAAAATAAATAACATTATCCATATTTATTTTCATCTGACTTTTCTGCAAGAGCTGGGGATAGAAATCTTTAAAAATCAAGATCGGACCACAGATGAGATGCGGAAAATAGCCAACAAATAGAGCATACTTCGGAAAAGTTAAGTGTTTAAAGTGTTGTTTGTAGCCATCAATAAGAAAAGCAATTTGGGTAAACGTGTAAAAGGATATTCCCAAAGGAATTCCTGAAGAATTCTCCCTGAAGAACAGAATCGGATATTTATACCACGCTAAAAACAATAGGTTAAACAATATACCACCAACCAGATACTGGGTTTGATATTTATGATCCGCCATTGTTTTATAAATGTAATAATTTACGTACGCAGATATGGTTAAAGGAATCAAGTCTTGCCATTGCCAAAAAGCATAAAAACCTATGGAAGAAAGAAGAAGCCAAGCGCTTTTATAGGAATCTAGCTTGTATTTTTGTAAGATCCAATACCCAGCAACCACAACTGGAAAAAAAAAGAAAACGAATTCAACACTAGAAAACAGCATATTTAACGTTCCTAACTTGCTTACCCGCTAGTGTCTCTTAGATGGGGAAAAACTTACCATGCAAGGGCAATAGTCTCAAGATTTATTCTCAAGGGCTCCTTTAACGACAAAGGCATTTGGCCTTACATCTTCTTGATCCAACAGGCGAGATCGTTTTCTTCTTCCTGAGACGTCCCGTCTGGTTGCAGCGTCTGCCATTTCGTCGAAAAAACAATAGGGGTTTTCACCAAACCATATCTGCCCCAAATGGTATCTGAATCAAAGTAATCTTTGGGGCGCAAAGGATGATCGAGAGGCCTTATCGCAGTTACCTGCATCATAGCCTCAAAATTCATGTCTTTCACTTCCTCAATAAGGCGATACATAAGCTTGGATCCCAATCCCATTTTGCGAAAACGAGGCTCAATAATTAACTCGCCCGCATAAAAATAATTTGAGGTATCAATACCTTGCGCTTTCATTGTCTCGGCCCAACCAACGACAAATAGGGCTGGGCATTCCAACGGCATGCCTGAATACAAACCCACAATTTCGTTATCTTGAAAAGCGATTACCAAAAGAGCTTGAGGTTCCGTAGTATACGCGCTTGTGTAACGAATTTCATCCTCGAGTTTTCCGACATAAAGATAGGGAAATTCGCGGAATTCTCTCATGCGCATTTCAGCAAGGGTTTGAATATAGGGTGCTGTTTGGCTCCCTTTGAACACTTCAATGCGAAATGTCATAGGTTGTCTCCTTCTTATTATTCTTCTCTACTCATGCTTAAATACAGCTTTTCTCTTTTCCAGGAAAGCATTCATTCCTTCTTGACGATCCTTCAAAGAAAAAGTCGCCTGAAACAACCGACGTTCAAAGCGAATTCCTTGATCTAAAGGCATATTTTCAGACGCTCTAATGGCTTCTTTCACCATTTGTACAATGGGTTGCGAAAAAGTTGCAATTTTCTTTGCCACTGCCACAGCCTCTTCCTTTAAGCGATCTTTCGGGACCACACGCGTCACAAGACCACACCTTTCGGCTTCAGACGCATCCATGAGACGTCCTGTAAGACACATCTCCATCGCCTTGGCTTTTCCAATCAACTGGGTGAGTCGTTGAGTGCCCCCACCCCCAGGGATGGTCCCCAGAGTAATTTCCGGCTGGCCAAAGCGCGCCGTATCGTCTGCGAAAATAATGTCGCACATCATGACAAGCTCACATCCGCCCCCCAGTGCATATCCTGAAACCGCGGCAACAATGGGTTTGCGACACTTTGCTAAATGCTCCCAAGCCTCTACAAAGTCATTTTTATAAACATCTGCATAGGTTAAATCCTTCATTTCTCGAATGTCCGCGCCAGCAGCAAAGGCTTTTCCATTGCCCATAAGCACAATTGCCCCTATTTCAGGATTGGCCTCAGCTTCGCTCAAAGCCTGGTTAAGATGTGAAATAAGGTCGTGAGACAAAGCATTTAAGGCTTCAGGACGGTTCAAGGCGATCACCATTACCCGATCTGAGATGTCTTTAACAATGAGTTTTTCTGTCATAATTCCCCCTTATTTATAAGCCTAAATTATTTTTTTAAACAAAGCACTTGAATTTTCTGTGTAAAGTACCTACATTTTCGTTAAGTTCTCCTGTGGGGATTAAAGATAATACAACCTTTATTTTATCCCCAAAACTTGGGAAAGAGGGATAATTAGAAGGTCGTGGACTTATTAAAGCGTATTGAAACCATTATTGAGGAGCCCCTGACTGCTCGCGGATACACCGTGGTGCGGCTTCAAATTTCAGGTGGAAACCGAAAAGTTCTCCAAATAATGATTGAACGACTAGACGAAGTTGCTATAAACGTTGATGATTGTACAACGGTGAGTCGCATGGTTTCAGTCTTGTTGGACGTGTCTGACCCCATAAAAGACCCCTATATTTTAGAAGTGTCATCACCTGGGTTAGAGCGTCCTTTGGTTAAGCTTAAGGATTTTCAACGTTTTTCTGGGGAAATGGTCCTTGTGACAACGCATCAGCCCATAAATGGACGCAAGCGTTTCCATGGGAGCTTAACATCTGCCGGAGAAGATGGAGTTCATCTGGATTTAACAGTCCCTGGAGAAGAGCCAACCTCCGTCGTCATTGAGCTAGAAAATATTCGAGCGGCGCGTCTATACGTAGACTTTGAAGCGCCAATAGTAAAATAAAGAATTAGGTAGAGGATTAAAATCGTGTCGAGTCAAAAATATAGGTCTTCTGATATGAATATGAGCAATCAGCCACGTCATGAACTTCTTCTCGTAGCAGAAACAGTTGCCCGCGAAAAGGGAATTGAACGGGAAGATGTCATTTTGGCCATGGAACAGGCCATTCAAAAGGCTGCTAAAGCTAAATATGGTATGGAACGAGACATTCGGGCAATTATCGATCGATCAACGGGTGAAGTTGATATCCAAAAGTGTTTGACGGTTGTCGATGAAGTTGTCGAACCTCTCACTGAACTCACCTTAAGCGAAGCAAAAGAGCGTGATCCAAAGGCTAAAGTTGGCGATGTCATTACAGAAATGTTGCCGCCGATAGAATTTGGTCGTGTTGCCGCCCAAAGCGCCCGTCAAGTTATTTTCCAAAAGGTACGCGACGCCGAACGCGCCCAGCAGTACATTGAATATAAAGACAAGGTTGGTCAAATTATCAGTGGGTTGGTTAAACGCGTAGAATTTGGCAATGTGGTTATGGATCTTGGCCGAACAGAGGCGATTCTGCGCCGCGAAGACACCATCCCTCGCGAAACATTTCGTGTTGGCGACCGAACCCGCGTCTATATTGCCGATGTTCGCCCTGAAACACGTGGCCCTATGATCTTTTTGTCACGGACCCATCCTCAGTTCATGATGAAATTGTTCGAGCAAGAAGTCCCGGAAATTTATGATGGTATTATCGAAGTTAAAGCAGTTGCTCGGGATCCGGGGAGCCGCGCTAAACTTGCTGTGCACACCAACGACCCCAGTATCGATCCCGTCGGTGCGTGCGTTGGAATGAGAGGCAGCCGCGTCCAAGCTGTTGTTTCGGAATTGCAAGGTGAGAAAGTCGATATTATCCCTTGGTCCAGCAATCCAGCAACTTTTGTGGTCAATGCTTTGGCACCAGCAGAAGTTATGAAGGTCGTCTTGGATGAAGAAAATCATCGTGTTGACGTTGTTGTCGAAGAAGAACAGCTGAGCCTTGCCATCGGCCGTCGCGGCCAGAATGTGCGTTTGGCGTCTCAATTAACGGGTTGGAATATTGATATTCTAACAGAAACTGAAGAAACAACCCGCCGCACTGAAGAAAATGCCAATCGCACGAAATTATTTATGGAAGCTTTGGATGTGGATGAGATGATTGGCCAATTATTAGCCTCAGAAGGATTTACCTCCATTGAAGAAATAGCTTATGTTCCCATAAGCGAATTCGCTAACATTGAAGGATTTGATGAAGAGCTCAGCCAAGAGCTTCAAAACAGGGCCATTACTTACATTGACCAACAAGACGTTCGACAGCTTGAAGAATGCAAAGTGTTGGGATTAGCTAAAGAAGTAATGGATATTGATGGATTAACCCCTGAAATGCTGTTAAAGTTAGCAAAAAATGGTATAAAGTCTTTGGATGATTTCGCAGATCTAGCCGGAGATGAGTTATTAGATATAGTTGGAAGGTCAGCTCTGCCTTTGGAACGTGCAAATGTTATGATTATGGCTGCACGGTCTCATTGGTTCGAAGATGAACAACCAACAAAGTCTGATTAAAAGTTAGAATATTTAGGCGAGAAACAGGATGAGTAAAACGACCGACCAGGGTGAAAAAAAGACCCTGACGTTGAGTAAAAAGCTAGATGCAAAAAAGGTCGTTGAGTCAGATCAAGTTCGACAGAGCTTCTCCCATGGCCGCTCAAAGACTGTAGCCGTTGAGGTTAAGCGCAAACGTGTGCCCATGCCGGGTGATATTGTTGAGGAAAAACCTGTTGAGACACCCTTGCCCGAAGTTGCCCAACAAGCTCCCACGGAGCCTCAAAAATCCACAACATCTGCTAAAAGCCTCACAGAAGATGAGCTTGTTAATCGCATTAAGGTTGTCCAAGAAGCGTTAAAAGCAGGCGCGATGGAATCCGAAGAGCGCTCCCGCCGTGAGGCAGAAGAAGCCGAGTGGCGCCGCCAAATGGACGAGCTTAAGAAAAATCGCCAGCAGGAAGAACAAAGCCGTAAAGACGCCAAACAGCTAAGCGATCAACCAGAAGCAAGCCCCTCTGAAACCATACAACCTGACCAAACACCTACGAAACTGGATACACATCATGGTGAGGAAAGACCCCACGTTTCTCCATCTGCAAAAGCACTCTCTGACGACGAAGATGAAGAAGGGAGCAGCCGCAGAAAAGCTGGCACTCGTGGAGTAGAAGCAAAAAAGATCGCCACTCCTGTTGCTAAGAAGGAATTCGAACAACCTCGCAAATTGAACCGCCAGACGATTACCAGGGCCTTATCGGGTGAAGAAGAAAGCCGTGGTCGTTCTTTAGCTTCTTTGCGTCGTGCCCGTCAAAAGCAAAAGCAAAGCATGGAGCAAACCGAACAAATTAAAGTTGTTCGGGAAGTCATTATCCCCGATATCATCACGGTGAGTGAACTTGCGAATCGTATGGCTGTGCGAGGAGCAGACGTTATTAAATCCCTCATGAAATTAGGGATGATGGTTACCATTAATCAACCCATAGATGCAGACACTGCCGAACTCCTGTGTAGTGAATTCGGCCATAAATTCAAACGCATTTCTGAATCAGATATTGAGCTTGGATTACGCGGTGAAGAGGATACGGGCGAAAATATGATTCATCGCGCCCCGGTTGTCACTGTTATGGGCCACGTGGATCATGGTAAAACCTCCCTTCTTGATGCTTTGCGTAAAACAGACGTTGTGGCTGGTGAAGCCGGAGGTATTACGCAACACATTGGGGCGTATCAGGTAACCTTGAAATCCGGCCAAAAGATCACCTTTATTGACACTCCAGGCCACGCTGCCTTTACAGAAATGCGCGCCAGAGGTGCCAACGTTACTGACATTGTTGTGCTTGTTGTTGCTGCTGATGACGGCATCATGGAACAAACAATAGAAGCCATCCACCATGCGAAGGCCGCAAAAGTCCCCATGGTTGTTGCTATCAACAAAATGGATAAACCAGATGCAAGCCCAGAACGCGTGCGGTCCGAACTGTTACAGCATGAAGTTGTTCTTGAAGAATTTGGGGGAGAGGTTCTCTCTGTCGAAGTTTCGGCTAAGAAATTGCTCAATCTCGATTTATTGGAAGAAAAGATCTTACTGCAAGCCGAAGTTTTGGATTTGAAATCAAACCCGAATCGCCCCGCAGAAGGGGTTGTCATTGAAGCCCAAATCGACAAAGGACGCGGTACCGTTGCCACAATCCTCATTCAGCGCGGTACCTTAAGAATTGGGGATATCTTTGTTGCAGGTACGGAATGGGGCCGTGTCCGCGCTCTTGTCAATGATCATGGACACAAAATTGAGCTTGTAACACCCGCAATGCCCGCTGAAGTCGTTGGGTTTAATGGTGTGCCTGCCGCCGGTGATGAGTTCTTTGTGGTTGAAACCGAAGCCCGCGCCCGCGAAGTTGCTGAATTCCGTCAGCGTCGGGAACGCGATGCAAAAGCTGCTGCATCAGCACGCAGTTCCATGGAACAAATGATGACGCAGATTGCGGCCGGAGAGGTTCGCGAACTCCCTCTCGTCATCAAATCAGACGTTCAAGGATCTTTAGAAGCCATTCAAGCCAGTTTAGCCAAGTTGTCAACGAATGAAGTGAACGTTCGCGTTCTTCACGGCGGTGTCGGTGGCATTAATGAAAGTGACATCACGCTCGCTCGCGCCTCTAACGGCATCGTTATTGGGTTCAATGTGCGCACCAACCCACAAGCCCGTGAACTCGCCAAACGCGACACCGTTGAGATTCGTTACTATTCAATTATTTATGATGTCATTGATGATATGAAAGCATTGATGAGTGGCCTCCTTGCGCCGACATTACGCGAGAAGTTCTTGGGCTTTGTTGAAATTCGCCAAGTCTTTAGCATCAGTAAAATTGGCAAAGTTGCCGGGTGCTATGTCACCGAGGGCGTTGTCAAACGCGGCGCTAAGATCCGCCTCTTGCGCGATAGCGTGGTCATTCATGAAGGGGAGCTGGCATCCCTGAAGCGCTTCAAAGACGAAGTCAAAGAAGTCAAAGAATCTTATGAATGCGGTATCGTATTAGAAAATTACAACGATATTCAAGAAAAAGACGTTCTTGAGTGTTATGAGATAGAGAGCATTGCCCGCCAGATTTAGGGGCAATGGAGAACGATGACAAAACGACACGACGACGAACTCTTTACCCCCAAAAAGGCACCCAAACACCGTCAGCTTCGGATGGGTGAAGAAGTGCGTCATGTGCTGTCAACCTTGTTTTTACGCGCGAAATTCCCAGAACCAGGCTTGCCCACAACCGTTACCATCACGCAAGTCCAACTGTCTCCCGATTTACAAAATGCAACCGTATTTGTCATGCCTTTAGGCGGTCTCTATCGTGAAGAAGTTTTGGCTTACCTGAAAGAACATACCGGATACATCCGTCACCAATTGGGTAAAGAACTCAAGTCGAAATTCACCCCTGCGTTACGCTTTCGCCTCGATGAATCCTTTGATCAAGCAGAGCGCATCGAAAAGCTCTTGAAAGAAGATAAAGAGCGGTAGGGTGGTGCATATGGATTAATGCCATATGCTGTAATAGTTTGAATTAATTTAAATACCCCTCTCCCACCCTTTACGCTTCGCTAAAGGTCGACCTCTCCCACAAGGGGAGAGGTAATAACAGCCATATTCTAGTGATCTTCATAACACGTGTATTTTCACCTCTCCCCTTGTGGGAGAGGTCGCCTTGGAGCTTTGCTCCATGGCGGGTGAGGGGTTGGTCTAGAAACTACTCCTTAAAGTTGAGTTCTTTATGAATGCGAATAAACCTCAAAGCAATGATCGACATCACAGCAATCACCGTCAAATATACCGCAGGAACCATCTTGGATCCTGTTCGATCAATAAGGTAGGTCACAATCACCCCAACGGTTCCCCCAAATAAGGGCCCGCTGATATTGGTCGTAATCGCAATGGCGGAATAGCGGATAGCTGTTGGAAAGGCCTCAACCATCATCGCAGCGGTAGGTCCAAAGTATCCACCCGCCGCAATCGCAAAGACAAGCTGCGCCCAAAATATGGTCATCATATTTGACGTGCTATTCATCAGGAAAAACAACGGAATCGTTCCCACAACAAAGATGGCAGCAGCACCAGCCATGACCTTTTTCCGACCGATGATATCCGACAGCCACGCCCCTAAAACCGTGAATACACACACAAGAAATAGGTTGATGGTGTTGATGGTAAAGGCCATGCTTTCCCCAATGTTCAACTGTGTTGTCATAAATGTGGGCATATACGTGAACAACATGTAAAAGCTCAAATCATGCAAGCCTACAGCCAACACCACAATCGTCAACGCTTTCCCGTGCTTGGCAAAGACTTCTTTGGCCGGATGTTGAGAGACCTTGCCCGACTTTTTAATGCCCAAATATTCAGGAGATTCGGGTATTTGTTGACGCAAATAATAGCCCACGAAACAGATGAAAATCCCTAACAAGAAGGGAATCCGCCAGCCCCAAGCGTTCAAGGCATCTTCTCCCAATGCATAGGAAAACAACATTGCTGTAGCAGAGCCCAACAATATACCCACCAAACAGCTGGTAATCGCAAAGCTGCCGATCAGTCCACGACGTTTGGGATCTGAGTGCTCTGTGGTGAAAGTGATCGAGCCCCCGTAGTTCCCACCCATGGAAAAACCTTGAAACATTCTCATAATAATCAGCATAATAGAAGCTGCTATCCCAATTTCCTCATAGGTTGGCAGCAATCCAATCACAGCCGTTGGGATGGCCATCATCCAGATGGTCAAAACCAGAGCCTGTTTGCGCCCTACTTTGTCCCCAATGTGACCAAAAATGACGCCGCCAAGGGGGCGAACAAAGAATCCGACCGCAAAAACACCGAACGCTTTGATCAGCTCCGTGGTTTCATCGGCCGACGGGAAAAAGAGCTTCCCAATAATAGGCGCAAAATACGCAAATAAAATAAAATCATAAAATTCAAAAATGTTCCCCATCATGCTGGTAACAACGGTCTTAAATAAAGGCTTAGACATAACAATCTCCAAATAGAAATCCTTCTCCCACGAAAAAGATTCGGGTTAAATTTACTTTAAATTAGGTTTGTTGAATTGGGAATATAAAAAGGGTATGTCGACGTCAGCCGACGAGTAGAAGAGAGAGGATAGCAAATGGTGAAATACGTATGGTCATGAAATTCTCAATCATTAATATCAATTTGATCAATAACATAAGGAAAAAAGGTCGTCAAGATTTTTGTCATGATCGTATTATAGGATACGATCATGGTTAATGGGCTTACCTGTTCTTTTGCTTCCCTGAGCAGCCTTTACGCTTTAAAAAAAGGGCGCCAAAGCTCCCTTTTTTCAATACAAATAAACCCTTTTTACACAATAATGCTGATGTGTGCCGCGGCATCAGTTGGCAATACATAGAGTTGACTGATGCTGGTTTGCCCAGTAAAGACAACATCCGCAAAGACGATCGTGCTTCCATTGTTAAAATGCACCGCCACCCTATCGTTTGGAATGTCATAAACAGCGGGTGATAGGGAGGCGCCGCCCACATCGAGGGTATGGGTAGTGTTTGTTGCAGGATCCACAAACGATCTCGTACTTCTTGCAAAGTACCCGCCTGCATTAACAACATTAGCTTCTAAGGAAGTATCGGTAATAGAAGAGATTTGCGCATCAATGTCCTGGATTGCCGTATTCCCGCTGACATGAGCCACATTTTTGAAAGCGAGATTGTCTTGTTGAACCCATAATGTATTTGCGACGCTATTATTTCCGGATTGACTTGAATCAGTATCAGGACTGCCAACGCCAACAGCCAAATTTGGAGAAAATCCATTGAAGTCCATCAAGACATCCCGATTCCATCCTTGGCTAATATCAAACACGAACGTATCAGATCCGACAGCCACGCCAGTAGTAGAAACGCTCGCTATTGCCGTGAAAGTGCCGACACTAGATGGATCATTAAAAGCAACTGGGGCACCGCTCGTTGGAGTATTGTTCACCCCCCCAGCTGTCGTCATATTATCCCCCCAGATTAGATCGTCCCCTTGGCCGCCCTGGAGTGTATCATTTCCTTGAAATGTCCCATGTCCTGTAGCAATTGTACCACCAATCACTGTAGCCCCAGGGACAGTTACGTTTGCTCCTCGCTCATAATATGAGTTCAAGGGGCTGTCGTCACCGACCAAGACATCATTACCAGCCCCCCCATAGAGATGATCCGCTCCCTTGAGAGTTGTTAACTGGCTAACGTCAATGGTTCCCGATTGAAATATATTTTGCTGATTTCGGTCGCCTATGAGGGTATCGTTGCCACTGCCCCCGCTCATAGAATCATTACCATCTACAAATAGACCAACAAGTCCATAACCGGTAAATTTAACAACAACATTTGCTCTGTCTCCTGCCATGAAATCATTCCCACTCCCTCCATCCATATTGTCTGAACTCATGAATTTGTTGAGAAAGAGAGTACCAGGTGTTAAGATTAACCCATCTAGGGTTTCTCCCAAGATAATTTGCCAAGAAAACTTCTCACCAACTATTATATCATTTCCGTCACCCCCTACGAAGGTACTCGTATTCGAAGTTTCTGAATTATACATGTCCCCTTGCAAGCTTTCTGCCCCATATCCAACACCTACAAGAACATCATCACCTGCTCCGCCATTTAATATGTCTCCCCCTGAGTTCATAGGCATTGTTCTATTCATCATGTTTAACTTTTCAAATCCAAAATCTCCTATGAGAATATCATTTCCGGAACCGCCGAGGAGAATATCATGCCCTAAGACCACACTTGATATCCCTATTTCAGTCGTTACTTTATAGAAACCGCCACGATCCCCTATGAGCAGATCATCTCCGGTACCCCCTAAGAGAAGATCATTGCCATAGGTTGCCGTGCCGCCAATTATAGGAGCTGAATCTTGTGTATCGCCCACGAGGACATTTTTTCCACCCCCGCCAATCAAATCACCGCCATAGAGAATGTCATTGCCGAGACCCCCATAAATGGTGTCATCCCCCTGCCCACCGACCAGGATGTCACTCATATTTCCCCCTTTAATGAGGTCGTTCCCCTTACCGCCGTAAACGATGAGGTTATAATTGGAGTAAGGACCAGATGAATAGTCAATCGTGTCGCCTGCGTTGGTTCCAAATTTAATTTTAACAGCCATGAAACGTGCTCCTTTTTAAAGGGGGGATGGAAGGTTTTTAAGGCCTTAATCACCATTCCCGGGTTAATATCGAAATCAACACAGACGAAAGTTTATTCTCATGCCAATAGATATATTATGTATTCAATACTTAATATAGATTTAATTATTTATAAATCAATATATCGTTTTCTAATTTTTCTATTTATTATGAAATTTTATATTTATATGGCTATTTACATAGATATTAATTTAGATTTATTTGCGAAAAATGGAGGATTTTGTTTGTTCTTTTTAAGAAAAAGGCATTTTCAGGGGTTTTAAAATTTGAAAAAACCTGTTTTAGCAGGCTTGATATAAATGAGTCTCATAATTGTGTGTTTATGGGACTCATTTATATCAAGCCTGCTTGTCCATGATTTTATTAGCTTTGAAAGCAGATGGCGGGTGAGTTGTATTTTCCCATTATAACTTCACGCAACAGCTGTTTCGATAGCCTTATCCAACTCATTCGGCTTATGGTCACTTCCCAACACATATTGAATGAGGTAATAGCCACCATAAAACAAAGGTGTGCTGCACAGGGTGAAGAAAAGCTTGAATAGGAAAGAGTTGCCAATGAGCGCGCCCATACGTTCAATGGGGAGAACACCAAAGAAACTCATGAAACTGATGACAATGGTCGTATCCAACAACAATGAAATCGCTGTGGAGGTATTGTTTCGAAGCCACAACCATTTGTCGCCCGTGAGCTTTCGAACCCATAAATAAACATATATATCAAAAACTTGAGTGATGTAACAGGCCATAAGAGATCCAATAAACGCCACATTGTAAAGGCCAAATACCTTGTTAAAGGTATGATTATCAATTTTGGACCAGGACGTGGCAGGCAGCGCATCCATAAACGCAATCGCAACCGCAATAAATAGACTCATGCCAATTGCAAGCTTGACGGAATATCGGGCTCTATCCTTGCCAAAGAATTCTGTAACAAGGGCAGTCACCAAGAAGCTTAGGGGATATAACACGGTCCCGGCGGATAACTCCAGGCTTGTGAAGGGAATATGAACGAACTTTTGGTATATCAAGTTGCTCATGACAACAAGCACGGAAAAGAGAGCACATAGCGTTGTGTAGGTTTTATCCGAAGCAGACATCATCATTCACCTTATCCAGCGACTTGGTTCACCAATCGTTCAAATTCATCCTCAGACTCAACGTTAGGGATTGGGGCCGGTGCAATAAGCCCATCTTCAGAGATTTCATCATACTCAACGCGGCTGTCCGTCTCTTCCGTCTCAGTATCAGCATTATCGACGGTGAGCTCCCCTTCCGGTTTACCTTCTTCCCCATAAACAGACTTCATGAATCTCGACCAAACTTTCAAGGGCAAACGTGCCCCCGTTGATTTTTTAGCCATAAGGGCGTTGTTATCATTTCCTGTCCAAACGCCAGCGACAAGATCGGGGGTGTACCCAATAAAGTTGGCATCTAAGTCACCGTTACTGCCGGTTTTTCCAGCAACGGGAAAGGACATCTTCGCCCCACGTCCTGTACCATTGTTAACCACGCCGGTGAGCATTTCATTCATTTGACGGACATACTTGGCATCAACCACAGGGCTGCCGACTTCCGCTTGGCGCTGATAAAGGATCATTCCAGCCTTGTCTTTAATCAGCAAAATTCCATAGGGCCATACACTATTCCCATTATTCGCAAAAGTTGCAAAGGCAGCTGTGAGGTCTAGAAGGGTCACTTCCGTGGTCCCAATGGCCATGCTGAGGTCTGGAACAATTCTGCCGTTAATTCCCAATCGCCTGGCAACTTCAATAATGCGCTTTGTTCCAATTTGTTGGGCAATGCGAATCGTACAGGTGTTGATAGACTTTGCTAAAGCCTCTTTAAGGCTATAGTCTTCCCCTTCTAAATAGCGATATTGATGTTTGCCAAAGTTTTTAGCGGTCCAAGGTCCAATCGTAACGGGTTCATCGGAAACGCGGGTCTCTGGGCTCATTCCATATTCGAGAGCAGCAAGATATACAAACATTTTCCAAGAGGATCCAGATTGTCTTAAAGCTTGCGTTACCCTGTTAAATTGGCTCCCTTGATAACTTTTACCACCCACCATCGCCTGAACCGCACCATTTGGGGTCATCACAACCATAGCGATTTCGCTGGTTTTCAACTCTTTCCCCATGTCTTCAAGCAAGTTAATAGCAGATTCTTCCGCTTTCTGTTGCATGGGCAAATTAAGGGTGGTCACCACTACCAAATCCTTATCCAAGATGGTCACGTAGTTGGAAATCGAATCGTAAACCCAGTCAGCAAAGAATTGATATCCCTTCCCCGACTTAGCCGTTTCTGCCATATGAGCATCCGCTTGACGCATATATTCATCTGCAGAACGTATGTAACCAGCCTCTTGCATTTGGTCGAGAACGACTTTTGCGCGAGCTCGAGAGCGCTCAGGATGGGCTGTTGGAGAGTATCGAGAGGGTGCTTTGAGCAGGCCCGCTATGACAGCGGCCTCGTAAACAGTCAGCTGACGAGCCGATTTTTTAAAATACTTGTGGGCAGCGGCATCCACCCCATAGGTGCCGGCTCCAAAATAGACGCGATTCAGATATATCGTCATTATCTGATCTTTTGTGAAGTGCCACTCTAGCCATACGGCCATGATGGCTTCCTGAATTTTCCGACGCAAGGAACGATCGTTGGTATTATACATGCCTTGTGTCATCAGGAAATTCTTGGCCAACTGCTGTGTGATCGTAGAGCCACCTTGAACAACACGATCCGCACGATAGTTCGTATAAGCTGCCCGAACCAAACCAATAACATCGACACCAAAGTGACTATAAAAGCGACGATCCTCAATGGCCATAAGGGCTTGGGGAATGTAGGGCGAAAGCTCTTGAACACGAATCATGTCCTCATAGAGATCGCCATAAGTTCCGATCACCGTTCCGTCTTGCGTCATAATAGTAACACTTGGACGTCGTGCTGTTGTTTGAAGACGACCTATGTCAGGTAAGTCATAACTGAACCAAAGAATGCCGAGGCCCCCTAAGCACATGATCCAAATGCCCATGGTCAACATGAGACGAAATATGACCCATTTTATTGAAACTTTACGGCGCTTTTTGGAGGGCGGTTTCCGGCCACCACCACCCCGGCCACCTGATTTACGCTTTGGTTTGCCAGAATCATGAGAATGAGACTCCCCCTCTCCCCACGATAGGGTGGGACGTTCAAAACCAAACAGAGTAGAAGGTTGTCTCGCCACAATTTACCTTAATGTAAAATTCTATATATTATAATTATTTAGAACAATATTCGTTTATATATCATTAAGCATCTAAATTGACAACTTTTAAGGCATTGCTTTGAATAAAATCTCGACGAGGCTCAACGACGTCTCCCATCAACGTCGAGAAAATCTCTTCGGCTTCTTCTAAGTGAGTTAATTTAACCTGGAGAAGTGTCCGTGCCTCAGGATCGAGTGTTGTCTGCCACAATTGGTCAGGGTTCATTTCACCCAATCCTTTGTACCGACTTAATGTTAACCCTTTGCGGCCTAATTCCAAGAAGGCCTCAGCGAGGCCGGTTGGGCCTGTGATAACCACTTTCTTATCCTTTGACTCAAAAGTAGCCGGCGCCGCAAAGAACTCCCGTAAACTTGGAAGAAGTCCATGCAAAGCTTTAATCTCTGGGGACGTTGTCAACCCCTCATCTAAACGCCAGGATTCAGAAACACCTGCCAAAGTATAGGTCGCTATGACATCGCCATTTTCAGCCCGTTCCAACGACCATGTTGGTTTCTTTGCAGTCGCTCCACCCAAACGAACGGCTTGATCTGCTTGATTTAAAAGGAGGGTAAGAGGACCTAAATCCATGGAGGGATCTTGGAAGTAACCCGCCAAAAATGCTTGCTCCATAAGGCTGATATTATTCACACGCCGTGTCAAACCTGAAAAGCCATGACGCGCTCTCAAAACAAGGTCAGCTAAGTGGCGCAAATCTTGGCCTGCAATGGGGGAGCCATTGGCAAGGGTAAGTCTAGACTCTTCCACCGCCGCATCTAAAAGATACATTTCCATGGCCCGTTCATCTTTCAAATAAACTTCTGACTGGCCCCGCTTAACTTTATAAAGAGGGGGCTGAGCAATGTACAGATAGCCCCGCTCAATCAGGGGACGCATTTGACGATAGAAGAAGGTCAGAAGAAGCGTACGGATGTGACTTCCATCAACGTCCGCGTCTGTCATGATAATGATTTTATGATAACGAGCCTTATCCGGAGAAAAGTCTTCCGGCCCAATGCCCGTGCCCAAAGCTGTAATGAGCGTGCCAATTTCAACAGAAGCGAGCATTTTATCAAAGCGGGCTCGTTCTACGTTCAAAATCTTACCCTTGAGGGGCAAAATGGCTTGGAAAGATCGTTCGCGCCCCTGCTTTGCTGATCCGCCTGCGGAGTCTCCCTCAACAAGGAAGATTTCGCTCTTAGCCGGGTCTTTTTCTTGACAATCCGCAAGTTTTCCAGGCAGGGAAGCCATATCTAGCACGCCCTTGCGTCGCGTTAATTCACGAGCACGCCGCGCTGCTTCACGAGCGGTTGCGGCTTCTAATACCTTAGCAATAATGACTTTTGCGTGAGCTGGATTCTCCTCGAACCATTGTTCCATTGCCTCAGATACCACGCTTTCCACCACAGGGCGAACTTCGGAGGAGACGAGCTTATCCTTCGTCTGTGAAGAAAACTTTGGTTCAGGAACTTTGACAGATAAAACGCATGTGAGGCCTTCTCTGACGTCTTCCCCTGTGAAGGTAAATTTCTCTTTTTTTCCTTGAGGGCTGGATGCGACAAAGTTGCCAACCATGCGTGTTAATCCCCCACGCAATCCAGCTAAGTGGGTACCCCCATCTCGTTGCGGAATATTGTTTGTAAAACACAAGGTTGTTTCATGGTAACTGTCCGTCCATTCCATGGACAACTCAACCGTGATGTCTCCTTGAGATTTTGAAATGCTAATTGGTGCGGGAAGCAAAGGATTCTTTGCTTTATCGAGATACCTTACAAATTCGGTAATGCCGCCCTCATAATGTAAAACCGTTTCATATAGGGATTCTTCCCGTTCATCTTTTAATATAATATTGACACCAGAATTCAAGAATGCGAGTTCACGCAAGCGGTGTTCAATGGTAGCGCGATCAAAAAGTGTTTGCGTAAAAGTCTCTTTAGACGGCAGAAAACGGATCTCGGTACCTGTTTTTCCGTTTGAATCACCAACAACTTGAAGAGGGGCCTCTGCTACCCCATGAGTAAACCGGATTAAATGCTCTTTACCATTGCGCCAAATTCGCAATTCCAAAAACTCTGACAAAGCATTAACCACGGAAACACCCACGCCATGAAGCCCGCCTGAAACCTTGTAGGAGTTTTGATCAAACTTGCCGCCAGCATGCAGTTGGGTCATGATCACTTCAGCAGCTGATATGCCTTCTTCCGCATGAATATCGACGGGAATGCCACGACCATTATCTCGAACGGTTATAGACTCACCTTCATTAATGATCACTTCAATGCGGTCGCAATGGCCAGCTAAGGTTTCATCTATCGAATTGTCAACAACTTCGTAGACCATATGGTGAAGCCCGGTGCCATCATCTGTGTCACCAATATACATTCCGGGGCGTTTACGCACCGCATCAAGGCCTTTTAAAACCTTAATGGATTCAGAAGTGTAGTCGTCAGAACCATTTTTTTCCAAGTCAGAATTTGTCGTCATTTTGCTTTTCATTCCCCAATTGCATTAAATAGCTGTTCTTTGATTATACACCTAAAAATCATTCGTTAAAGTTGCATTATGAACTGTCAGAAATTGTGCCTGACTGTTCAGACCTTGGAAAGTGGATTTATCAGTCCCGGTCATCCAAACTTGAAAAGGCCCTCTTGAATCTTCCTTTAAGCTCCCCAAAGAACTCCCTGAGGAAGATTCCATCGTTGAGCTGCATATTTCTTGGAATAAAGTCAGCCGATGCCGGTCATCCAAGTGTGCTGCAACGTCGTCTAATAACAAAATAGCTGGGCAGGTCCGATGCTCTTCCTGAACTCTTGCAAAAGCCAAAGTCACAGCAAGAAGTAACATCTTCTGCTCTCCTGTGGAGCATAGCTCTGCAGGAAGCTGTTTGGCAAGATGGTGGACTTGAAAATCACTTCGATGAGGACCAATACTTGCTCCGCCGGTCTCTCCATCATGTCGACGACAGAGATTTAGCTTTTCCGCATATGTGTCCTCCACTGCCAGAGCAGGCTGGTTTTCTAGCCATACTTCCACTTCCCCGGTCATTTGGGCATGAAATTGCGGAAATGGATAGGTCTTATCTTGGCGCTGAGCTTCTTCCAGGCTCTTTACAACCTGGTGGCGTGCAACGACGATAGCAACCCCGTCTTCTGCCAAGTGCCGCTCAAGAGTAGATACCCATAACGGATCATAACGGCCTTCACGCAGCAAATGGGCCCGCTCCCGCAAATGATGATCATAACGATGAATCCGTGTCGCATGGGTTGGATCAAGGGCAAAAACAAGCCGATCAATGAACTTGCGACGGGTAGAAGCACCCTCCAGAAACAGGCGATCCATTTGAGGTGTTACCCAGATCACGCTAATCCAATCGGTAAGAGAGGCTTGGTTTTTTGCTGGCTGCCCATTTACTTTAATCAAGCGCCTTTCATTTCCAGTCGTTGTATAATCCAAACCGGTTCCTAATTGGACGGGGCCTACATTTGTGTTCACAGTAGCAGAAATAGCCCATGCTGGAGCTCTTTCAGCATCCCTATTTTGACTCCTCAAGTTCGTCACTTGGGACAATTTAATGCTGCGCAAACCCCTGCCTGGCGACAAAAAAGAAATGGCTTCCAGTATATTCGTCTTTCCTGCCCCATTGGGTCCAGTTAAAATAATTGGACCGCCTTTAAGAGATAAGTCCAGTTCTTGATAGTTACGAAACTGGTGCAAAACAAGTCGTGACAAACCCATCCAGAAAGTAGGTTGATGATCCATTGCGGCAGGAGAATAGCTCTTTAAATTTTCAACCATTTCCTGCTTCTTCGCCCCACTTATAACCCCTTAACTGTTTTCATTACACCCGCATAGGCATAAGAACGTAAGTAGCCTCTTTATCTGTTATTCCCTTGATAATTGCTGGTGCGTCGCCATTTGCGAGAATCACTTGCGCTTCATCTTCATCAATTTGTTGTGCAATATCCAATAAATACCGCGCATTAAAGCCGATTTCAATTGGGGTATCGTGCGGAAAATCTATAGTCATTTCTTCCATAGCATTCCCCAAATCATGACTCGCTGCAGAAAGGGTGAGCATATTGTTGCTCAAATTAACCTTAATGGCCCGGACCTTATCATTAGAAACTGTGGCTACACGATCTACAGCTGCTGCAAATGCCTTGGCGTCAACGATGGCTGTCTTATCATTCCCAATGGGAATGGCCTTTTCATATTCCGGATAAGTTGCATCAATCAGTCGGGAACTTAATACGGCATTCTCAAAGGCAAATTCAATTCGAGTAGGAGATAATGAAATACTCACTTCCGTCGTAGTTTCATCAACAAGTTTACGAACTTCCACAATGGTTTTACGGCCAATGATAATGCCCGGCATATTTTCTGCTCCTTCAGGCAAAGGCACTTCAATATAAGCCAAACGATGGGCATCTGTTGCAACAGACCTCAAGATTTTCTGTCCCCCCCGCTCCAACGTGTGGAGGTGAATGCCGTTCAAATAATATCGCGTTTCTTCCGTAGACATTGCAAATTTCGCACGATCTAAGAGTTTCTTAAATATCGCGATCGGCAGGGAAAAATGAACGGGAAGCTCCCCTTGTGTTAGCTGAGGAAAATCCTCTGCAGGCAAGCACGAGAGGTTGAAACGGGACCGTCCCCCTTTGAGGTTTAGTTGGCCTGTTTCCGGAACAAGGGTTAACTCCACAGTCGACCCTTCGGGAAGTTTACGCACAATGTCAAACAGCATTTGAGCAGAAACGGTCGTTGACCCAGGCTCTGTTACAATTGCCGAAACGGTTTCAATAAGCGCAAGATCCGTATCGGTTGTGATGAGGCTCAAACCCATGGGCGTTGCATTCAAAAGAACATTACTTAAGATGGGAACAGTGGTTCGGCGTTCAACCACGCTTTGACCATGAGAAAGAGCTTTCAAAAACGCAGACCGATCAATGGCTAACTTCATAACTTTTATACCTCCAATGTACGACGTAAAATATCGAGATCTTCTGAGAATTCTCGATCTTGGGTTCTAACTTCTTCGACTTTGCGAACAGCATGCAAGACCGTTGTGTGATCGCGTCCTCCGAATTTACGACCAATTTCTGGCAAGGATCGCGACGTCAGGGCCTTCGCTAAATACATAGCAACTTGGCGAGGACGGGCAACATTTTGAGAGCGCCTTGCAGATTGCATGTCGGAAATTTTAATCCCATAATATTCCGCAACGCGCTTTTGAATATCCTCAATGGTCACCCGTCGGTCATTGGCTTTTAAGAGATCGCGCAAAACTTCGTGTGTTGTCTCTAATGTTATTTCGCGCCCAACGAGCGTTGCATGGGCAACAATGCGATTTAAGGCTCCCTCGAGTTCGCGAATGTTGGAACTAATCTTACGTGCTAAAAACTCCATCACATCCTTGGGGATGGGAATATTCAAGGTATCGGCTTTCGCATGTAAGATTCCTAGACGCAATTCATAGGTTGTGGGGTGAATATCAGCAACAAGCCCCCAACCAAGTCGGGATTTTAATCGCTCTTCCATGCCTTCTAAGTCCGAAGGAGACTTGTCGGCTGATATAATGATTTGGTGGTTTTGATCAACCAGCGCATTGAAAGTATGGAAAAATTCTTCTTGCGTCGTCTCTTTGCCACTAATAAATTGGACATCGTCAATCATGAGGACGTCAACGGAGCGAAATTGCTCTTTAAATGAAACCGTGTCCTTATAGCGCAACGCCCTGATAAACTGGTACATAAACTTTTCAGCAGATAAGTAAATGACACGACGTTTGGGATGATGGGTTTTAATATGCCAAGCAATGGCATGCATCAAATGGGTTTTACCTAAACCAACTCCCCCATATAAAAACAGAGGATTAAACTGAGCCGTCTGGGACTCGGCCACCCGTAACGCCGCCGCATAGGCAAGCTCATTGGGTTTACCCACCACAAAATTATCAAAGGTAAATCGGGGATCAAGGGCAGCGCCTAAGACATCACGGTCAATGCCAATGATCTCTTCATCGAGAGAAGGTGCTCTCTTGTGGTCTTGAGGAACGTCTGGAGCCGTTTGAGGAGCAGCTGGAGTCAATGGAGGTGATGCTACCTCTACAATCACTTCTATTTTGGCAATAGTGGGGTTTAGAGCTTGCCAGACGACGCGTATGCGATCCGCGTAATGTGAAGCAACCCAATCCCGTATAAATCTCGTGGGCGCCGCAATACGAACGATGCTGCCAATAACTTCCGTCACGAATAAAGGCTTCAACCAGCTTTTAAACATGGCCTCTCCAAGTTCCCCGCGCAATGTCTCGCGTACCTGTTCCCATTGAAGGGTCAACTCGGTCGGTTGGTGGGGTTTTGAAGGTTCTGTAAATGCCAGCGCTGTCACAAGGGTCCCTAACTCTAAAATGAAATCGATTCACGAAGGAAACTGCTAAATGAGAGAAGAAAACTTCCCTCAACGGTACACCCCCTATTTTTACCTGATCTGTCGCTTAAAACCAATGGGAAAAGTAACTTTTTACAAAACAAACCAAAAGTTCCTGGATTATAGCCAATACGGAGAACAAGTTTTCGCCAGGATGGTTAATGTTAGGAAGAAAATTGAGAAGATACAGCAATTTTACGCCTTATTTATCGCTAATTTTTATTAAATCTTTAAAAAACTTTTGTTATTTTTCAAAGCATTCGATCGATGGGCTTCAAAAGTCCTCAAGGAGACGAATTTTTTAAGTGAAATCTGATGGAACTGAAGGTAAAGTCAAGAGTGAATGGGAGCAATTTAAGCTGGGACTTTATAGATAATGCACTCAACTTCTCTTAAGTATCGATTTTTTGCAGTCACAACCTTGACTCTGATGATTTCTGTAATGCCATCATTGGCTGGCGTGTTAAAAGAAGCATTACCATCCTCTCAAGGTAGTTCTGAGCCAAGCACCCCCAAGCCAGAAACCACCCCAAAGCCTGAACCTAAGAAGGAAGAACCGAAAGCAGTACCTGGCGAAAAAGAGGCCGCACCAGAAGCTGCTGAGGAAACCTTTATGGAAGAAGAAGGGCCAAATGACCCTCTCGAACCCCTCAATCGAGTCGTTTTTGGGATAAATGACTTTCTTGATATAGCTATTCTTCGCCCTGTGGCAGAAATTTACCGAGCGATCATGCCAGAGCCTGTTCGGAAAGGTGTCACGAATATTCTCGATAACAGTTACTCACCCATCGTCTTTGTCAATCATGTGCTTCAGGGAAGTCCCGAACGCGCAACGGTGACCTTGTTTCGATTCTTAGTGAATTCTACACTTGGCGTCCTTGGTACTATAGATCTCTCCTCAGAATTAGGTTTCTCGAGGTACGATACAGGCTTCAATGAAACCTTAACAAAATGGGGGCTTGATACGGGTCCTTATCTTGTGCTTCCGCTCATTGGCCCATCCTCATTCCGCGGAACCGCTGGTTTTGTTGGGGATTACTATGCTGATCCGCTCAACTGGTTCTTCACCAGTTCTCAACATCGGGATGAGCGTTACTTGTTGACCGTTCGATATGGAATCGCTATAGTGAGTGAACGAGAGAAAGTAATCGAAACAATCAAAAATATTAAGGATGGCTCTCTCGATTATTATGTTACAATGCGAAGCATTTACTTCCAAAGACAAGCCTATATGGCTGAAAAATTAAAATCATGGGATACTCCCGGAGCAGCTAAAACTGAGGAGAAATCAAGCACATCATAACGGTTTGTTAATTTCTTTTTTGTATTCTTGTTCTAAGAGATTATTTCGATTTAGAACGAGGGGATTTATGTTAAAGAGATTTGTTTATTTATTCGCCACAATCGTATTCTTCGCTCAACTAAATCCTATCCAGGGCACAGATGCCGCAAGGAGTTTTATTGAGGATTTAGGTCGACGAGCTATTGAATCTCTAACAAAGCCTGGTGCTTCCCAAAGCCAACTGGAATCCAGCTTTCAATCTCTTTTAGAAGAAGGATTTGCTGTCCAATCCATTGGTCGGTTCGTCATGGGACGTTATTGGAGCCGCATGTCCCCAGATCAACAGTCTCGTTTTATCCCCCTATTTGAAAACCGATTGAAAAAATCCTATGCAAACAGGTTTCAAGAATATCGAGGTGTTGTCTTCAAAATTAAAGACGCCCGCGCTGAAGGCAAACATGTGATTGTATCAAGCACCATTCAAAAACCCGGCGGACCCCTTACCCCTGTTGACTGGCGTGTAAAGGGTGGAAAAATACTTGACGTCAAAGTTGAAGGGGTCAGCATGAGCATCACCATTCGGGATGAGTATAGCTCTCTCGTTCAACAGAATAATGGAGACATTGAAACATTCCTGAACACTCTTGAAGGGGGTTCTGTGAGTGCTTCACGCAAGAGAAAAGCGCCATCTTCAGATGACACAGATGATGAGTAAAGTGATTTATTCCTAAATTGCTTTACCCTTCGAAACAGACAGAAATAACCCTCTAGAAATTTCCCGCCAGAAGCGCCACTATAAGGGACAGAACATCAACATGATCTGGCAATGATCTTCGCCAAAATCCAAGAAGAAATTGCCTAATATTGAGCTTGGTTCGTTGATTATGAAAAATGCAGTAACATCTGGTATCTTGACCTCACTGCCCGGGCGGTATGCTAAGGCCCTGTTTGACCTTGCCAAAGAAAATAAACAAGTTGATGATGTGGGTTCTGCACTAGCTGATTTATCCATGCTCATTCACTCTTCACCCGATTTAAAGCTCATTTTAGAAAACCCCACAATTAAAAGTGAAGACCAGGAAGCGGCTCTCAAAGAAATTTGTGTCCAGATGAAGACGCCTGAGATGGTGCAATCTTTTGCGGGATTGCTGGTCAATGCCTCACGGATTTCCTATTTAGACAAGATTCGACAAATCTATGAAAATTTAACTTCTCATGCCAAAAGTGAGCAAAAGATTGAGGTGATCTCAGCTTATCCCTTGACGAAAGTTCAAAGTAAATTGTTGAAGGAAAACTTAAATAAAGTTGCTTCAGGTGATCTCATTTTAACTTTTATTACGGACCCAAAGGTTCTGGGAGGTATTATGGTTCGCATTGGGTCAAGGGTCATTGACGCAACATTAGCCACACAACTCAATCAACTCGCCACAGTGATGAAAGGAAACGCTTAATGGAACTGAGGGCAGCGGAAATCTCCGCCATTTTAAAACAACAGATTAAGAATTTTGATCCCAAAGCGGATATCGCCGAAAGCGGCACGGTTGTAGCCGTAGGAGATGGCATTGCCCGCGTCCATGGCCTAGAAAATATCCAGGCGGGAGAGCTGGTTACCTTTTCTAATGGCACGAAGGGAATGGCTCTCAACTTAGCTACGGATAATGTCGGCGTTGTTATCTTTGGCAGTGACCAAGAAATTAAAGAAGGGGATCAAGTAAAGCGAACTCAAACTATTGTGGAAGTTCCTACAGGGAAAGGCCTTTTAGGACGTGTTGTTGATGGCTTGGGCAATCCTATCGATGGTAAGGGTGCCTTAAAGAACGTCACCCAATCAAAAGTTGAAGTCAAAGCCCCTGGAATTATTGCCCGTCAATCCGTATCTGAACCGATGCAAACGGGAATCAAAGCCATTGATACCCTCGTTCCTATTGGACGGGGACAGCGTGAGCTTATTATTGGGGATCGCCAAACAGGAAAAACAGCCATAGCTTTAGATGCCATCATCAATCAAAAAGGGATCAACCAAGGGAAAGATGAATCTCAAAAACTCTATTGCATATACGTAGCCATTGGACAAAAGCGCTCCTCTGTCGCGCGAATCGTCAAGACACTCGAGGAAAATGGGGCCTTGGACTATACGATTGTGGTGGCGGCAACCGCCTCAGATCCGGCGCCCATGCAATATCTTGCCCCTTATACAGGCTGTACCATGGGAGAATATTTCCGCGATAATGGAATGCACGCCCTCATTATATATGATGATTTATCCAAGCATGCAGTGGCTTATCGCCAAATGTCCTTGCTGCTGCGCCGTCCTCCTGGACGAGAAGCCTACCCAGGTGATGTATTTTATCTTCACTCAAGGTTGCTGGAGCGCGCCGCAAAATTAGATACGCCATTAGGGGGTGGTTCTTTGACGGCTCTTCCCATTGTTGAAACCCAAGCAGGCGATGTTTCTGCCTATATTCCAACGAACATAATATCCATTACGGATGGTCAAATCTTTCTGGAAACTGAGCTGTTCTATAAAGGTATTCGCCCCGCGATTAACGTTGGGTTGTCTGTGAGTCGCGTTGGGTCTGCTGCCCAAAAGAAAGCCATGAAACAAGTCGCAGGACACATTAAACTTGAACTTGCGCAGTACCGTGAAATGGCTGCGTTTTCGCAGTTTTCTTCAGATCTAGATGCATCAACTCAAAAGTTGCTCAGCCGTGGAGAGCGCCTCACAGAGTTACTGAAACAAGGACAATATTCCCCGTTAAGTATGGAAGAACAAGTCATCTCCCTCTTCTCTGGCGTCAAAGGATATTTGGATACTATCCCTGTGAAAGATATTTTGGAGTTTGAGCTCGAATACCTGGAAGTCTTGCGCCTTAATCAACCAGAGATTTTTGAAGATATTCGAACCAAAGGGACTTTGAGTGAGGAAACGGAGAAGAGCTTGGCCAAGTTCCTGACCAGCTTCTGCGCTTCATTCACTGCGCGTTAAGACAATCGTAGAAGGATCTTTATGTCCAGCTTAAAGCAATTACGAACCCGCATCCGAAGCGTGAAATCAACGCAAAAGATTACGTCTGCGATGAAGATGGTGGCAGCCGCACGCTTGCGTCGGTCCCAAGAGCGCGTGGAAGCGGTGCGCGATTATTATAGCGCCATGCATGAAATGGTGAGCCATTTATTAATGAAAAGCCGATCAGATCTTGCCAAAGAACCGCTTCTGCTCACCGGCCATGAAAATCTCCCCGTCCACTTGCTGGTTGTTGTTACCACGGATCGAGGATTGTGTGGCGGGTTTAATGGCGCCATTGTCCGTGAAGCAAAGTCCGTTATTCGTAAACTTCAAAGTGAGGGAAAAGAAGTTAAAATCTTTTGTTTGGGACGAAAAGGGCAAGCGTTGTTGCGCTCTGACTTTGGACATCTCATTATCGAGACTGTCGTCCATGGTCACAAAACAGGAGAGGGCAAAAGCACCGAAAGCTTCTCAGATGCGTTAGAATTTTCAACCAAGCTTCAAACCATGCTCCAAGACAAAATTTTTGGACAAGCGTCCATTCTCTTCACCGTGTTTCATTCGGCTTTGACCCAAACTGTTGCTCATGATTACATCATCCCCTTTCCGGCCACATGGAAAGAAGGCCCGGTGATTTTTGATTCGGGATCCCTTAAAAACGCCCTTTATGAATATGAACCCAACATCGATTCCTTGTTAGAATATCTTTTGCCTCGTTATATTGCCGTTGAGCTTTATCATGTCTTCCTTGAAAACAATGCCAGCGAACAAGGTGCGCGCATGACAGCGATGGATAACGCCACCCGCAATGCGCAAGAGATGATTCAAAAGCTGGCGCGCACCTATCATCAAACGCGTCAAGCTTATATTACCAAAGAGCTGATCGAGATCATTTCAGCGGCAGAAGCGATGTGAGAGATGGAGATCAGGTTGAACATTGTAAATATATTCAGTCTTGCGAGGAGCGAAGTGACGTAACTGGATAGATAGGATAATATATCTGAAACGAACCCCCGTAGCTCCCACAAGGGGAGAGGTGAGAATACAGACGGATAAATGGGAAAGCAGAAGTAGGAACAGAAAATGAAATTAGTAAAAATATTTGTCACACTCCTCGCCTTTATCGGGCTTATGGAGAAAGGTCAATCAATGGACGAGAAGAGAAAACCTATGGACCCAACATTAATAGCTACATGTGAAACGGACATCTGGAAACTTTACTATCATAAGACGATGCCTCAAGAAGAAAAAGTAGCTCTCGCCTCTAAGAACTTTAAGCCAATGATTGAGCAAGCTTTTGCTGTGTCGGATGGTACATCCGCTGTTCCTTCTTTTCTAAAGGCGATGCTCGTCTTTGGTCAAATGCCGCAAACTTCGACAAAAGAGGAATATACCCAAAAAATATTACCTTTGGTCGTACAAGCTTTTGAAGATGTTAAAAAGATATCTCCCTATAATTCTTTCGACACAAAACAAGCAGCGATCAAGGAATTAGATTGGTGGGTTGCGCGCCGTATCGAAGCCGAACGCAGTACAGACAACGTCGGAAATATTATGGCCGAAGCCTATGGCCTGATTTATGGTGGGAATGTCAAGACGTATGGAAGATCTGCTTATTTGCGAGCAGATGCTGCACGGTATCGGGACAAATGCCAAGATGAGTTTGGAGGCCTAACGGATAAGGACTGGACGATCATTCAAGATTTGCTTCTAAAATCATATGTAGAATTGAAGGCCGTTCTTGAAAAAGAAGGAAAATGACATGCCAAAACAGAAACTAAAAGCCATCGCCGGGGGATTGAATATCGGCAAAGTGACCCAAGTGATGGGTGCTGTGATCGATGTCCATTTTCCGGATCGTATCCCCTCCATTTTGAATGCCCTTCACCTCACCCATCAGGGTAAGCTTCTTGTTTTGGAAGTCGCCCAGCATTTGGGTGAAAACCTTGTCAGAACGATCGCTATGGATGCCACGGATGGCATGACTCGGGGACAGGAAGTATTCGATACAGGAGAACCCATCACCGTGCCAGTGGGGCCCCAAACCTTAGGGCGTATTATGAATGTGATTGGGGAGCCCATTGACGATCGGGGGCCCATTAATGGCGTTAAAGTCCTGCCCATCCATCGAGAAGCCCCGTCCTTTGTTGAGCAATCAACAGAAACAGAAATTTTGGTAACGGGCATTAAAGTTATTGATCTTCTTACCCCCTATTCACGGGGTGGAAAAATTGGATTGTTCGGCGGCGCGGGTGTTGGAAAAACAGTTTTGATTATGGAATTGATCAACAACGTGGCCAAAGCCCACGGCGGCTATTCTGTCTTTGCCGGAGTAGGGGAGAGAACCCGCGAAGGTAACGATTTGTATCGTGAAATGATTGAATCTGGCGTTATTAATTTGGAGGGCGAAGGCTCTAAAGCTGCCCTCGTTTATGGGCAAATGAATGAGCCCCCTGGCGCTCGTGCCCGTGTTGCCCTCTCAGGGTTAACGGTTGCAGAATATTTCCGCGATGAAGAGGGTAAAGACGTCTTGTTCTTCGTCGACAACATTTTCAGGTTCACTCAAGCTGGTTCTGAAGTCTCCGCCTTGTTGGGTCGGATGCCATCGGCCGTGGGATATCAACCCACGCTGGCAACGGAAATGGGCAGCCTTCAAGAGCGCATCACAACGACCACCCGTGGGTCAATTACCTCCGTTCAAGCCATTTATGTTCCCGCCGACGACTTGACGGACCCTGCCCCTGCCACCTCCTTTGCCCACCTTGATGCAACAACCGTCCTCAGTCGACAGATTGCAGAGTTGGGCATTTATCCCGCCGTTGACCCGCTGGATTCGACCTCTCGAATCTTAGATCCCTATACGGTAGGCGAGGAACATTATGCGGTCGCCCGTGAAATCCAAAGGGTTTTGCAGTCCTATAAATCTCTTCAAGATATTATTGCCATTTTAGGAATGGATGAACTCTCTGAGGAAGACAAACTCGTGGTTGCGCGCGCCCGCAAGATCCAACGCTTCTTGTCTCAACCCTTTTTCGTCGCCGAAGTCTTCACCGGGATGAAAGGTTCTTTCGTTCCCTTAAAGGACACGATTGCCGGCTTTAAAGGGATTGTCGAGGGTGACTATGACTACTTGCCAGAATCCGCTTTTTATATGGTTGGGACGATTGAAGAAGCCGTCGAAAAGGGTAAAAAAATAGAGAAAGAGAGCGCTTAAAAGATGCAGCTATCCCTCATATCCCCAGAAGGAGTCGTCTTTGCAGGTGATGTGGAGATGATCGTTATCCCCGGCGCCAAAGGAGAATTTGGGGTCCTTGACCACCATGCGCCTTTCATGACCATGTTGCGCGAGGGACCTGTCACCTTGTATGAAAAAAAGGACAAGAAGTCCCAAGTCTTCACCATCTCCGGAGGCTTTTGCGAAGTCACACCCGATGGGTGCATTGTCCTCGCAGATTCCGTTGAAACAGCTGTCAAATAGACGACCCTTAATTAATCAGAACCAAAAGCCTTCTCTCACCCCAAGTACCGTATTTATACGGTATTGACAAGAAAATTAAATCACATAAAGTATCGCTTATAAAATAAAAATTCTGACCATAAATACAAACAAATTTGTACTATGGCAGCTCTTATTACTTCAATAAACAAACAAACAAATAAATAATTATTTGTTTAATAAGGAGATGCGATCTATGATTAAACAATCACTTTTATGGACAACCCTGGTTGCCTTACCACTGGTGGGCGGTGTCTATGGCGCTGAAAAATCAGAGGCGAAAAAGCCGTATGAGACAATTTTTAACCAAGTACCAGGGGAAGTCTTTGATAAGATAGATCAATATTTGAATTCTCAAGATTCAGGCCGCCTACAACAAGCATCACTAGAATTGAAAGCTTTAGTTCACTCGGCAACGGAAAGGTCAATTAAAAGTGTTAAGTCTCATCTCAACTGTGTTAATCCGGGCGCTGCAAATACAAATACTTGGGTAAAAAAGCGGTTAAACCAGCTTGTCTATGGCCACTCCCTGCATCCTTTGCTTCATAGGGCTTTCATAGAGAAATTAAAAGAAGAGCAATTTCTTTTTGTGCCCCATGAATCCCCTTTAGAGAGTGTTCTTGTGAACGTGCCTGGCCTAAGGAGAATCAGTCTTCGTGTCGGGTTAGAAAAGTCAAGCCTTGCCCCTAAACTCTATGAAGCCCTGTTTGGTCACGCTCTTCCTAAAGGGGAGAATCTTCCTGATGCCTTGGATCATTTGGCAGCTTGTCTTCCCGTTCATGGAATCTATGTGAGTGTCGACTTAGTACCTACAGATGAAGCCCAAAATGACATTCTTCTCAGGTTTTTTAAGGCTAATAGGGAAGGATTGATTGAGAAACTAAGAAAGATGGGTGAACACCAACGATACTATTCTTTTGGCGTGACTCAACATGATGAAGTTTTGACCCAAGACAAACCTTACAATATCATCGTGAATCAAAGACAGCTTGCATTGTTGAAAAGACAAGGGTTACTAGCAAACCATCCTCATCGCATTATACTTAAAATTAAAGAAGCACCTGAGGGTGTTCTATCCTTAAACACTGCTCAATTGCCTGATAATGTCGGCAAACTCCGTTTAGTGGATAATGATCACTTATGTACGGAAATTGGAAATGAATTCCTCCATGAGTGCACAGGCTTAACCTCCCTGGATACGAGCGGACTTCGGAACGTGAAGTCCATTGGAGATACCTTCCTCGGGCGTTGCCTCAACTTAACCTCCCTGGATACGACCGGACTTCAGAACTTAGAGTCCATTGAAAAAGGATTCCTCAGGAATTGCCCCAACTTAACCTCCCTGGATACGAGGGGACTTCAGAACGTGAAGTCTATTGGAGATGAATTCCTCATGCAGTGCACCGGCTTAACTTCCCTGGATACAAGCGGACTTCAGAAGGTAGAGTCCATTGGAAATGACTTCCTCCTTTCTTGCTCCAACTTAACCTCCCTGAATATGAGCAAGCTTCAGAAGGTAGAGTCCATTGGATGGCAATTCCTCATGGGTTGCACAGGCTTAACCTCCCTGGATATGAGCAAGCTTCAGAAGGTCGAGTCCATTGGAGATGTCTTCCTCTATGGATGCACCGGATTGGATGTTGATCCAAAGCAACTTCGCAAAGAGATTTTGAAACGAGGAAGGGCAAAGGTGGCTCAGAAGAAAAGCCAAACATAGAATAAGAAGTTTTAAAGAGCTGCTTTGGGTGGACAGACAGTGTTATATTACTGGAAACTATTTTGTTGCCTGAGCAATAAAGGCTAGTATAAGAAAGAGTCTAATCCGTTGGTCTAAGCAGTTACACCTAAAGAAACGCCTTGTTAGGTCGTATGCCATCCGCCGTTGGATATCAGCCCACATTGGCCACGGAAATGGGTACTCTTCAAGAACGCATCACAACGACCACCCGTGGATCGATTACATCCGTTCAAGCCATTTATGTTCCCGCCTTTGACCCGCTGGATTCGACCTCTCGAATCTTAGATCCCTATACGGTAGGCGAGGAACATTATGCAGTCGCCCGCAAGATCCAACGCTTCTTGTCTCAACCCTTTTTCGTCGCCGAAGTCTTCACCGGGATGAAAGGCGCTTTCGTTCCCTTGAAGGACACGATTGCCGGCTTTAAGGGGATTGTCGAGGGTGACTATGACTACTTGCCAGAATCCGCTTTTTATATGGTTGGAACCATTGAAGAAGCCGTCGAAAAGGGTAAGAAAATAGAGAAAGAGAGCGCTTAAAAGATGCAGCTATCCCTGATATCCCCAGAAGGTGTTGTCTTTGCAGGTGATGTGAAGATGATCGTTATCCCCGGCGCCAAAGGAGAATTTGGGGTCCTTGACCACCATGCGCCTTTCATGACCATGTTGCGC
>JAIESE010000034.1 GCA_019746225.1 Alphaproteobacteria bacterium
AATACCTCGCTGCCAAGAAAGGAATTTTTGAGAAAGAGAAACCGCTTTATTATGACTCGAATCGAAAAGAATTTGATGCCCTTAGTAATATTCACAAACGGACAACTTTAGTCACTGATACAAGTTTTTTAATCTCGGAGTTGTTGCTTCGGGCAGCCTCGAAGGTGAAATCCCCTACCCGTAATCATTGGATCGTGTCTTCTGTCAGAGTCTTGAGTCATCTGAAAAAGGAAGAAACGCAAGAGCGCTTACCACGTTTACGGGCTTGGTTTTCTGAATTGATTGCCCTCGACACTCTAGAACCAATAACAGGACTCTATAGAAAGGATTGGGACCAAGATTTATCTTCCTACTTAACTCCAGACCTCACGCAATGCATCTTGAGGGGCCAATCACTTCACACCTCCGATTTTCATGCTTACGCCCTCTTAGGCTACTGCAAAGAAGTATTAGAAATTTGGCGCGCGTTAACGCCTCCAAAACCATTTCAAGAGCTCGCGGTCACCTCCCAAAATCTTGCCCAACTCCAGAAACTCATGAAGTTTAAGGGGTCAAGCCCGTTCGTGAAGATGTTTGCGCTGCAATGCTTCCAACAGTTTCGAGGCGCTTCAAACTTGCTCCAAGATTATGAAGGGGACAAAGATCAAGTTTTGAAAGACCTGGACGCCTGTATTTTACAACTGAAAGTATCGCTCTTTGAATCTGCGTTTTATCAATACAACAGTTTGAGCGAACGGCAACAAGTGATTTTTTATGCGCTCGAAAACTGGGGCGAAGATTATCTCTCAGCCGTAAGAAGACATGAAACTCTCACCATAGATCACCTTAAAACGGTTGCTCGTTGGCATGAGATATTTTTCTTAAATATCTATCACATCGAGAAACAATCCTCGTACCAACGAGAGATGGGTGAGATATTTGGCGCTTGTGAATTCTTTAAGGTCAATGACTCAGTTCAAGCTTTTCTTGCGAAGTGGAAACCTGAATTTGCACGCCTTCTAGAGTGGGATACTTATGAGCACGAAAGCAGATCCGACTATAAACCCCTTGGCTTGAGATATTATTTGAGGGAGGATCATCCCTGGCATCAAGCCGTTGCCATAGAAGCTCCACCAGAGCGCAACGCAAGGTTACTGGAAATTGCAACAACAGAAACAGACCTCCGTCTTTCCTGGCTCATCTCTCTTTATGCCTTAAGAGAAGCTGAGAGTGCTCTAAAGGAAGCAAATACCAAAATCGGACAAGACAATGATCATGTACGCTGGGCCACGATTCGGGAATTAGAAGATAAAAAACAAAATTACTGGGACAAAAAAGAACCAACCTTAAAGGAAGCCCAAGAAAGTCTTGAAAGACACACAAAGGAATCACACTTCTATGAAGGCCAAATTCCCAAACTCCGTCAGCTCATGGTGAAATGTGCTTTAACTCTTGCGCAAACAGGTACAGAGGATTTCGAGAAACATAAACCTCGGTGGTATAGCCACGCCGTGGAAGGGCTTTTGAAGACCGGTGATACACCACAGCTTTTACGCATCCTTCCTGAAGCAGGAAAGTATCTTGATCCAGACTCAAGACAAAATATGAGAGTAACGAGTTCCCTTTGTGAAGTCTGCGCACAAAAGCTCAATCAAGAAACCGTGCGCCTCGACGACCTTGATTTGAGCTTCTTAACTGGGGAACACCCTTTACGTCAAGATAGAACGCAAAGCGCTCTCCAAAACTATTTAGAAACTCTTGGAACACAAAAATATCAACCGAAACTCGGCCCTGATGGAAAAGTATTAGATGATAACTGGCAGCGCGAAAGGGATTGGGGAACTTTGAGAGCGAGGCTTCTTATTTTAACAACCTCAATGATTCTTGAAGCGCACAAACAAGCCTACAAATCGGAGCCTTCAGAGGAGGGTAAAAGCGCTCTGATTGCTGCTTATTCTGATCTCATGAACATTTACCACACCCAATTCTGGAGTTCCAAACCATCTCCCCAAATATGGAAAGGATTGTATGTACTTATCAGAGATGTGCCTTCAAATAAGCTCTCTGCTGATCTCATTACCAACATTCATTGGGCCTATTATGGCCGACTCATGGAAGGCGACAATGCCTTACTGGCGGAACTTACAAGCGATGAGATTGCGAAACTTCGAGAAATCATGCTCATTTATAGGCTTATTGAGATCAGAAATTCTACGGAAACTTATTTTTCTCAGCCGTCTGAAATTGCCAGCAATGAGGAGCCCCTTGGTAAAGTTCTTCAGATCAGAGATATTTCATCCAATCACGATGACTCTGCCCTTTTGAGAGCATTGCGATTGCAGGAGCTTATCCCCTTTGAATCAGACCTTCCAAAAAGAATTGTTCTCATGTATGCAGCACAGTCAGCCTTTCGTACTTTAGACAAGCATCTGCAAAAGTTTGCTGTCCTTGCCTTCCTTGCGAATGGTTATGTTACTGCCCTCGCCGATGGTACTTTGCCCACCTTTCTTGAAGAATTAAATAAAGAGGGGAATGATCCGAAAAAAGAGGAAGAAAAGAAGCCGATAGATGAAGCCGCTTTTGTTGAAAAGACTTTTAGCGAGCTCGACAAACCTCTTAAAGTTCTCCTAAAGCGAAGTGAGAAGATTCCCAGTGTTAAAAAGGTTGTTGATGCAGCCGCCAATTATAGGAAATCTGAAACAAGAAAAGATCAGAAAACTTGGTATTACGGAGAGGATGCTCTTGAGAGAGAACAGGCTGATAAACTTGAACAAGAACGCAAATTTCTAACCACTCGAACAGACTTTGCCAAAGCTTCTTGGGAATTTTGTGAGACAATTTTCAAGAAATCTAAGGAAGTACATATGGCTCTCTTACAAAGCCTTTTGGACTATCACGATCAAACTGAGGGGCTTGACCAACTCTTATGGAAAGTTAGATGTGCCCGTGAAGCCTTAAGGGTTGAAGAAAATTACCCCCACACACTTTCTTCCGATTTAAGTGTCCGGTTTTGCTCCTTTTGGAAAGAGATCATTGAATCGATTGAATCCGGACAATTGCCTAAAAGTGTCACAGAATCACTCGTAAAAGGAATGCCAGAAGAACTTGCAAAGGCCGGTATTAGATACCCTGGAATCAAACCATTAGCCTCAGCCACTTATCTCGCAGCAAGAGCCCATTTTAATTTATTGAAATATATTGTTGCAAAAGGTGATAGTGATTCTTGTCAAAAGGTTTCTACCTGTTTATATCAACCGCAACGTCAGTGTGAAGATCCACTATTTGGCATTTTAATAGACAAATCAAGGAACCATCCCACACCTCCAAGAAATATTGTTACCCATAGTATTGCCCAAGATACACGTCAAATGATGGAAAACTTGTTGTCCGTTTTGACGACCGATTCCCGAGGTGAGGGGATAGAGAGTGCACAAAAACCAGCAGAATTGCAAACCATCGCTGTTACTATCGTCGAGAACCTCATCCTTCGAAGTTTTTACGAGCAGTGATCTAAATTCTTTATAACTATTTTAGAGAATGGACTCTTGTAGGCAAAGGAACAGAGAACAGATCCAAAGAGCAGTTGAAGGGGCACCTCACGCAGCCAAGTTATGGGTAAGCTCCGAAAAATCAATATCACTCAACCATTTTTGGCGTTCCTCTTTTAAGCGGCCGCCAGCAATGGCAGCACGAATGGCCTCAAGGAGACGATTCATGAAGGCAACATTGTGCATGGTGATGAGCGTCATAGCCAATAATTCTTGCGCTTTCAAGAGATGATGCAGATAGGCTCTAGAATACGTCTGGCACGTGGGACACGGACAATCCGGCTCAATGGGATTGGGGTCCTCGCGGCAGGCGCTGTTGCGTAAATTCAAATGATCGGCCCCTTCTACCAAAGCATGCGGTGGGCGAACAAGTGCACCCCCATGGCGTGCCAGGCGGGTGGGATGAACGCAGTCAAAGGTATCAATTCCTTGGGCCACGCCTTCAAAGATATCCCGAATGCCCCCAATACCCAGCAAGTGGATGGGGCGATTGGGATCAAGCCTCTGAGCCGCCATGGCCACAACCTCGTACATCTGTTCCTTATTTGCCCCCAAAGACCCCCCAATGGCATGGCCAAAGAAAGGCTGGCTGTTCACAAAATCACAGGCTTCCCGGCGCAAATCTTCGTATACGCCCCCTTGGATAATGCCATAAAGGGATTGGCTGCCATTGTCATGCCTTTGAAACTCTTGAAGGCTTCGCAACCCCCATCGATGACTCATCTGAAGAGATCGCTGGGTATAGACCTTATCCACATGAAAAGGGGTGCACTCATCCAGCACAACCACCAGGTCTGGACCCAGAAGCCGTTGGGTTTCTATTGCCTTTTCAGGTGTTAGAAGATGGGTGGATCCGTCAAGATAAGACTTAAAACGTGCCCCTTCTTCCGTTATTTTAAGAAGCGTCTTCGGCCGAGTGCCCATACGCTTTCCCTTAATTTCAGCCGCAACAGACCCATGGCCAAGGCTAAAGATCTGAAACCCACCGGAATCTGTCAACATGGGACCATCCCACCCCATAAATTTATGCAAGCCCCCCATTTTAGCCACAATCTCAGCGCCAGGTTGGAGCATCAGGTGATAGGTGTTTGATAAAATGAACTGAGTTCCGCATTCGCGCATTTGATCGGGCGTAACAGCCTTGATGGCAGCCTTGGTGGCACAAAAGATAAAGGCTGGCGTTTCCACAGACCCATGGGGGGTTTGTAAATATCCAAGACGCGCGCGAGAATCACTTGAGGGATACTGGTATGAGAAGGAAAAGTCGGACATGGGTTATAAATCTTTCACATTAAGCAGCTTCAAGAACTTCTTGAGCGTGGTCATCCAGGTTAGATTTTGAAGCGGTGGGCAAGCACAAATAACTTAAGTACATGATCGGGGTCGACATAACCGCAACCATTCCTCGGGCGATGTACGTTCCCAAAATATACGTAAAGATCAACGAATACAAGCCGATCGGTTCAGGGCTCAAAACAACCCAAGCCAAAACACTAAAGATTGTATTATCAACCAAACCGGACAAAAGTGTCGCAACGTTGGTGCGCAACCACAGCCACCGTCGGTTCGTCCGTTGGCTAATCCATTCAAAGACATAAATGTCCATAAATTGACTTAAAACATAAGCCAACAAGCCAGCGAGCAAGATACGAGGAGACGGTGTGAAAAGACTCATCATCGCCCCATGGGCCTTATCCCCTTCTGGCGAGACAAAGCCGAGGGTAATGACCATCAATGTGGTCATCAAGATATGACCCGCAAAGCTCAGCCACACCCCTTTACGGGCAACGGCCTTGCCATAATGTTCTGTCAGAATGTCACTGACCAAATAAGTCGTTGCAAACGTAACCGTCCCAAGGGCGACAGGTTCAGGAGAAAAGAAAAAGGTGGATGTTTTTAAGACTTGAACGTTAGCGACAATGACGATTACCGCATTGTACATGTAGAGACCAGCAATCCCAAACACTCGGAAGAAGAACAGAATCGTTGCCACACACCCCAATAGACTTAAAAAGGCGAGACTCTCTGTAGATAGGGACTGCAAAAACTCAATAACAGGAATAATAAATGAGGTATCCATATAAATCAGACTTTATGGGTTAGGTTAAAAAAAGCCTGAGACACAATGCCACGGGCTTTAAAAAACTAACCTCGTGCAGCTTATGCTGCCGTAGCGGGAGCCGAGGTACGCTTTTGAACAATTTTTTTCAAGCGAATCAACTCAGGTGTCAATTTTAAAGAAGAGGCCTTCACCAGGTACGCATCAATGCCGCCGTGAAACTCTACGGTGCGAATTGCATTTGTAGAAAGGCGAAGACGTACCATACGACCTAAAGATTCGCTCATAAAGGACGTTTCTTGCAAATTAGGCAAAAAACGACGCCGTGATTTGTTGTTTGCGTGGCTAACGTTGTTCCCATAAAGAACGGCCTTGCCTGAAATTGGACATCGCCTTGACATAATAAATCTCCCTAAATTCATTCTATAACGAAAAGTTATCTTTTTATTACGCGATCTTACTCACTTCGTCAAGTGTTCTCTATCTAGACCTTTTCTAAAATATATTAACCTTTTCGTAAGGATTATTCTTTTAAGATCATGGTTATGTGCCGAAGTTGGGAGAATTGCATCTTCCCGCACAATCAATTTTTTGGCAAAACGCAGTGGTAAGGAACGAGGAGTAATTCAAAATGGCAAAGAGGAGCATCACAAGTATTAGGACAATTTCAGCCTCAACGGGACTGATTGTGATCGGCATTCTTTGTTATATGATATCGAGCACTCCAACCACCTCCACCTCGTCTTCATTAGAATTGGAACCCTATTTCACCTACTCCGAAGAAGATCTTAAGCCTCTTGAAGTCTTAAATTCTGACAAAGTCATTACAGAAAATGAACTAAGTCATTGGGTTCAAGTAGCCTTTAATTTGGTAAAGCTTGATCTTAATGAAATTGACACAACACGTGTCTATGCTTATCTGTTTACGGCCCAAAAGGACGCCGCGGCCATCTCCTACAAGCTAAAGAACAAATTAGCCGGCTCTTTGTCTGCCGTTTCCACAAAAACTTTATGTCTCGTTGTGCCAGACAAATGTTTATTAATTCCTAAAGGGGAAGAACCGGATCCTTACTCTTTGAAAGTTGCCGAAATTGTAACAAAAAAGGTTAAGGAGCGCATTCGCCAAGAAAAGGAAGTCCTAGATTCTGCTCCGCCTTCTAAGATACCCGACGGTTGGCCCAAAGAAAAACCTATCTATGGAAGCAATTTTGGCCACATGAAGCCGTGGCTTCTTAAATCAGGCAATCAATTTCGTCTTGCAGATCCAAAGGCCTATAGTCCAGAAGGAATTAAGCAACAAAAGGAAGAGCTTTTAAAGATTCTTTCTTCAATTACCAATGAACAACTTGCGACGGCTAAAAAATGGGCGGCGGCTAAAGGATCAATTTCTTTGTCGGGCCAATGGATCGAAATTGCAGATGATTATATGGCCAAGCATCCGATACCTTTAGAACGTGCAATGATCATTCGATCGGTTCTTTCTATGGGGATAGCGGATGCGACGATTGCCTATTTTGACACGAAGTACACCTATTGGAAGTTACGCCCTGCCAGACAATTTGCTGATTTGAGTTCAAAGATAAGAAGCCCTGGAAGCCCAAGTTACCCTTCTGGCCATTCGACCATAGCTATGGCAGCAGCCATTATTATGGATCACTACTTCCCTGAGAACCAAACGGAATGGGACAAGACTGCTGAAGAGATCGGTCAATCCCGTCTATGGGGAGGCGTCCACTTTCCTGTTGACGACTATGATGGACTGGAGTTAGGTCGAAAAATCGGTGATTGGGTTGTTAAAAAGATTAAATCACAACAAAGCTGATAGGCTATACTTGTTAAAAATTAACATTGGCCGTTTGTAAGGCTTTTTTTTATTATTTCTTTATTTTATTAAAATTTAATCTATAGCTTGTTGACTTTCTTTTTATTAAAATTATATTCATCTACGTATTTAACGTGCACCATATTGCGTGCATAAAACATTAACGTGGAGGATACAACAATGGGAAAAAGCAAAAACACAACAAACAATGACAATCATCAATCAGACAAAGGTGGCAAGTCAGGGCACGGTGATGGCGGCTCAGGAAACAGCGGTGATTGTAATAACAACCCACCCCCGCCGGCAGATTGTAAAACCAACGGGAAAGATTCAAACGGACATCATAATAATGCAGACAACGATTGCCATACTCCTACACCCCCTCCTTGTAATGAGCCCCCAGTAGATTGTGGCGGTAACGGCGGTCATGGTGGTCACGGTGGCAACGACGATTGCCATACTCCCCCACCCCCTCCTCCTTGTAATGAGCCCCCAGTAGATTGTGGTGGTCACGGTGGTCATGGCGGAGACGATTGTCCTCCTCCCCCACCTCCTCCTTGTGAGGAACCCCCAGTAGATTGTGGTGGCCATGGTGGTCACGGCGGAGACGATTGTCCTCCTCCACCCCCTCCTCCATGTGAAGAGCCACCAGTAGATTGTGGTGGTCATGGTGGTCATGACGGCAACGATTGTCCTCCTCCCCCACCTCCTCCTTGTGAGGAACCACCAGTAGATTGTGGTGGTCACGGTGGTCACGGCGGCGACGATTGTCCTCCTCCCCCACCTCCTCCTTGTGAGGAACCACCAGTAGATTGCGGTGGTCACGGTGGACACGGCGGAGACGATTGTCCTCCTCCTCCACCTCCTCCTTGTGAAGAACCCCCAGTAGATTGTGGTGGTCACGGTGGTCATGACGGCGACGATTGTCCTCCTCCCCCACCTCCTCCTTGTGAGGAACCCCCAGTAGATTGTGGTGGCCATGGTGGTCATGACGGCGACGATTGTCCTCCTCCTCCACCTCCTCCATGTGAAGAGCCACCAGTAGATTGTGGTGGTCATGGTGGTCATGACGGCAACGATTGTCCTCCTCCCCCACCTCCTCCTTGTGAGGAACCACCAGTAGATTGTGGTGGTCACGGTGGTCACGGCGGCGACGATTGTCCTCCTCCTCCACCTCCTCCTTGTGAAGAGCCCCCAGTAGATTGTGGTGGTCATGGTGGTCATGACGGAGACGATTGTCCTCCTCCTCCACCTCCTCCTTGTGAGGAACCACCTGTAGATTGTGGTGGTCATGGTGGTCATGACGGAGACGATTGTCCTCCTCCTCCACCTCCTCCTTGTGAAGAACCCCCAGTAGATTGTGGTGGCCATGGTGGTCATGACGGCGACGATTGTCCTCCTCCCCCACCTCCTCCTTGTGAGGAACCACCAGTAGATTGTGGTGGTCACGGTGGACACGGCGGAGATGATTGTCCTCCTCCTCCACCTCCTCCATGTGAAGAGCCACCAGTAGATTGTGGTGGTCATGACGGCGACGATTGTCCTCCTCCTCCACCTCCTCCTTGTGAGGAACCACCTGTAGATTGTGGTGGTCACGGTGGTCACGGCGGAGACGATTGTCCTCCTCCTCCACCTCCTCCATGTGAAGAGCCACCAGTAGATTGTGGTGGCCATGGTGGTCATGACGGCGACGATTGTCCTCCTCCACCCCCTCCTCCTTGTGAGGAACCACCTGTAGATTGTGGTGGTCACGGTGGTCATGGTGGTCATGGTGGTCATGGCGGTCATGGTGGTCATGGTGGTCATGGCGGACACGGTGATCATGGTGGTCACGGCGGTCATGGCGGACACGGTGATCATGGTGGTCACGGCGGTCATGGCGGACACGGTGATCATGGAAACCACGGCGGTAGCTCAGGTCATCATGGCGGTTATGGAAACCACGGTTGTGATAACGACGTTATCTATGGTGGACACAATGGGCACAACCCATTCTTTGAAGCCGGAGGAAGTCACGGATGCTCAAACAATGATGGTGGCTTTAATGGTTCACAGTCACCTTGGTCAAGCGATCAAGGGTGTGGTGGTCATGGTGGACATGATGGTCATAATGGTCATAATGGTCATGATGGTCACGGTGGTCACGGTGGTCATGGTGGTCATGGTGACTCACATGGCTGCTGGACAACTCTGACAGGTCATTCTATGGATAGTGCGCCCCTTGGCAACCTTCATGGAGGGTCCCTACCCTTTGATGGGGCGAACCATATGAAGTTCATCCATTAACAGGCTGACTGTACTTACGAAGAAGAACCTATCTCGTAAAATTTTATGAGATAGGTTCTTTTTTGTTTTCAATAACTTAAGACCCATTCTCTCTTCATCAAAGCCTCAGCAAACAATGTTATCCTTGATTTTTTTCATCGATTCACTTATGAATGCTACATCTCTTCGGTATATTAGTAATGAATCATATTTTATAAAGGAAAATACAATGGCAATAGAGAGAACCTTTTCAATTCTTAAGCCAGATGTGACAAGACGCAATCTAACAGGCAAAATTAATGAAAGAATCGAATCCTCAAACCTACGCATTATCGCACAGAAACGCTTGTGGTTAACCCTTCCTCAAGCTGAAGCATTTTATGGCGTTCATGCCAATAGGTCCTTCTTTAATGACTTGTGCTCTTTCATGACCTCTGGTCCAGTAGTTGTACAAGTACTGGAAGGTGAAAATGCTGTTGCTGCCTACCGTGATGTTATGGGAGCAACAAACCCAGCAAACGCCGAACCCAACACAATTCGCCGCGACTTTGCTGAATCCATTGAGGCAAACTCCGTCCATGGGTCTGATTCCATTGAGAATGCAGGGATCGAAATCAAATTCTTCTTTCCGGATATTGAAATCGTCGGTTAAGGATTATCAATGCAGAAACGCCAACAGGGGTTAAAAGAGGAATCTGAATTAAGGTTTTCCGAAAGGCTCAAGACCGAATTTAGATCCTCTCCCGGTGTTTCTCCTCTTTACAAGCACATCCCCAACATCCTAACAATGGTGCGACTCTTTGGCACTCCTGTTATTCTATGGCTTATTTTCCAAGAAACCTTAACTACAGCTTTTTGGATTTTTTTTGCTATGAGTGCAACGGATTGGCTAGATGGGTATCTTGCAAGGCGATGGCAAGCAACCTCTAGACTAGGGCAGATTCTTGACCCCCTTGCAGATAAATTCCTCCTCATCTCCGTCTACTTAACGCTGGGTATGTTGGGTTATATCCCTTTGTGGGTAACAAGTCTTGTTTTAATACGTGATTTTTTTATTCTCACCTTAAGCGGTGTCATCATTTCAAGGCAGAAGAAAAAAACTGAGCTGGCGCCCCATTGGATGGGGAAAATCAGCACAACAATTCAAATGGTCTTGATTGGTTTGGTCTTAGCCAGAGGGGCCCCTATCCTTTCTATTCCAACATCTAGCATCGAAAGCATTCTCATGGTAATCTTCCTATATGGTATGGCTTTAACAACCATCTTATCTGGATTTACCTATGGATGGATCGCGTTTAAAGCCCTTCGTTCGTAATTGAAACGTATCAGAGGCAAAAGCATGATAGAAGCACAACGCACACAGTGGTTTTGGTTTACACTATTGGGCCTCGGGGTCTTCATGACAACGTTGTATAGCCTTGGGTCTATGCTCATGCCCTTTCTCGCTGGTTTTATAGGTGCCTATGCATTAAATGTTCCAACGACTTGGCTGTCTAACCGACACCTTTCGCGGGGTATCGCGAGTGCTTTTTTAGTCTTATCCTTGATCATCATATTAGTAACACTGATGTTTGTCGCATTACCCTACCTTCAGCAACAACTGTTCCTATTGGCTGGCAATATACCAAGACTCATTGAAAGGCTCTTCCAAAACATTGCGCCCACTCTAGAAAGCTTTTCTCAAGATTATGGTACGCCTAGTGCAGCTGAACTCAAAACTCAAGTTATCAGTCATTTAGGGGACGTTTTGACTTGGTCGGTACGTGTCATCACGAACTTATTAAGCAACGGTATGGCCCTTGCCAACTTATTGTCTCTCGTCATTTTAACACCCGTCATTACCTTTTATCTCCTCAAAGATTGGCCCAGAATGATTGCCAAAATTGATGACCTTTTACCCGCAAAATGGGCTCCTCAAATCCGTGATCATACGACAACTGTAAACCGCACGTTGTCATCCTACGCTAAAGGACAAGCCATTATATGCCTGATTTTGATGGTTCTTTATTCGACGAGTTTATGGGCTGTAGGTCTCAAACAAGGCATTATTGTTGGTATTCTCACGGGCTTTATGTCTTTTATCCCTTATGTTGGTATGTTGATCGGGTATATGACAAGTCTTGGCATCAGTTTTGCTGAGTTTACAAACTGGAATTCCATCGGCCTGATCACTCTTGTTTTTATTACGATCAGTTTAATTGAGGGAAATATTCTTATTCCTCGCCTTGTTGGACGAAAGGTTGGATTGCATCCTGTATGGATCATCTTCGCCTTGCTTGCAGCTGGAACTTGGTTTGGGTTTATAGGTATTTTATTGGCTCTCCCCATTACGGCAACGATGGGTGTTATTACACGCATCTTTATTGATTGGTATCAAAAAACAGACTTTTACATAAATAATGGCATGAGCAAAAGTTTGCGGCGCCCAGCAAAAAAAGCAAAGCGTTCTTCATGACACGTGCTCACCAATTGCTTCTTGATTTGCCGGTTAAAGCAAGTTATGCCGAAGCAGATTACGTAGAAAGCCCCTGCAACTGGGAAGCTTCCCAGTTTATTCGAAAATGGCCGGATTGGACCATGCAGATGGGTGCAATCTATGGAGAGCCTGGCTGTGGAAAGACGCATCTCGCCCATATTTGGCAGAGCAAATCAGGAGCACGCTATCTAAATACCGGCGATATCAACACTACCCTCACGCCCCATGACGCCGTAAAGGAGGCTTCCGCCATCGTTCTTGATGACATCGACAGCTTGTTCGACAAGGCTGGACCAAACACTGGGGCCGTTGAAGATTGGATGTTTCACTTTTATAACTTGGCAAAGGAGCGGGACATCGCCCTGCTCTTTTGCTGCCGTCAACCGCCCACCCAATGGGACATTAGACTTCCCGATTTACGATCCCGCCTCGCAACGATTTTGAGCGTCCCCATTCATCCCCCCGATGAAGATGCCTTGCAAGCCGTGCTCTTTAAGCTAATATCACAAAGCGGAATGACCTTATCCATAGAAGTTGGGGACTATATTTTACGCCGCGTTGAGCGCTCTTTTGAAGGTGTTCGCACACTCGTGGAGACCCTTAATGAACACACACTTTCTCAGCATCGCCAGCTGACCCTTAGCTTAGTGAGGGAAGTGTTGAGTGGTGCTGATAATAAATAAGCTTAAGGTACCAAAAAGGATTGAAGCGTAAAGCGTGCCGGAGAGGCATCTTGCCACTTCGTGAAGTTCCCTTCAAAAATAGCAACACCTGAAGTCGGCACCATTCTTGGCATTCCGGGTTGTTGGGTTACCGACATAACGGCATTTAGAAAATCACTCACCGCAGGATTGTGCCCAATGACCATGACAAAGTCTTGTGAATTTTCAATATCATGAAGGCGGTTTATTAAATTGGATGCTGGCGCATGATAGAGTCCATCGTCAAAAGCCGTCTCACAATTTGAAGGAAGAATGGCTTTAATCCCTTCCAATGTCTGGCGTGTGCGCTTCACATTGGAGCACAACACGAGTTGTAAACCTTGCAAGTTTCCTTGCAATTTCCGCCGGATTAACTCCAACTCTTCCATGCCTCCCCCCGATAAACACCGGTCACGATCATTCAAGCCCATTTGTTCCGGCTGAGATTCAGCATGTCGCATCAAAATCAGTTTCTTCATAAATCTATCGCTTTTAATCGTTTTCTTGTCATCATATTAGCGCGAAAGATGATTGGTTCACAAGTCAGCTCAAACCATGATAAAAGGGGGAAACTCATTAGAATGTGAAGAACCTTATAAATGCGCATAATTGCTGGAAAATATCGACGTCGACAGCTCTTTTCTCCGCCCTCCTCAACACGTCCTACCTCAGACCGGGCTCGAGAAGCAATATTTAACATTATCAACAGCTTGGATGCTGACCTGATTGACGGTGCCTATGTATTAGATGCTTTTGCCGGCAGTGGAGCGCTTGGCCTTGAAGCTTTATCCAGAGGCGCCGCCCACGCAACATTTCTGGAGCAAAACCGCCAAGCTATACAGACTTTGAAGGAAAATATCACCAATCTTGGCCTTGAATCCCAAAGTAGCGTGTTGATCGGGGACGCCAACAACCCTCCTAAAACATTAAGGCCCATGAGTCTGATCTTTTTAGATCCACCTTACGATCTGCTCTTAGAGGATACCATCCTCGCAACCCTACACAATCAAGGGTGGATCGATTCTTCAACCTTGATTGTTCTGGAAACATCATCTAAACGCCCATTGAACCTCCCCTCCACGACTGCCCTCATCGACCAACGTCGCTATGGCGCTGCACTGATTTCGTTTCTAAAAAAATAATCGCTAAAATTTTATCAATATTCTTGACACCCGATGTAATTCCCTATGGAATTGATATTAACCATATATTAATAAATTAGGTGTCGACGCATGCAGTTCAACGGGTCATTTTCTGTTTCATCCCTTGTTTTGTTAGGATTATTATCTCTGCAAGCTCAGTCCAAGGACGCGCCACCCCCACCCCCAACCACAACAGCACCTATCACAACTCCCTCCAGCACAACACCCCCTGGACCGAGCCTTTTTGGCATGACCAAGAAACCCGAAGGTGTCGATGCTGCTCAGAAGATGAAAGAGGAACCCGTTAAGCCCGTTGAGACCAAATCCACTTGGATTCCTGATGACCGTAAAGCCGGCACAATAACCATTAAGCCTTTGACGGTGAATCTAACGGCACTGACGTTTGGCATGTCAAGCAAGCATCAAAAACTCAATGGTTTTCCTATCGACGCCTACCGATGCCCTTTTGGATTTATGGCGAACCGAACAGAACGAAATGGCGCAGGGTATGATCTTGAGCTCGGCGTTATGGCCACAAAAGAAATTGAACTCTTCACAATTCTTAGCTTTTCTCATGAAACGGGTACCGATAAGGTTAATGTGATGAATGCGCCATATTTTGCGCCGCTACCTGGCATTATCGTCACCAATATGGCCTATGATTTTGATTCCCGCAACAATTATGAAATATCTCTGGGGAGTCGATATTATTGGAATACGCAAAAACCCTGGTTTCCGTTTGTTGGCATCTTCGGGACAGCAACTTTTCAAGGTAGCGTAAGGGCAAAGGTATACAATGTCATTCCGGGCGGTTTTCTTAATGAATATGCCCCTCTTGGACGTTTTACGCTCCAGAGTCGTAAAACCCTATGGGGGGGTACGTTCCAATTTGGTGCCGATTACCAATTTAATAAGTGGGTCTCCCTCACCCTTTGTGCTGGCTTAAGATATACGCCTCGCCCTGGAATAACACTTACAACAATCAATAATACACCCATTAGTTTCCGCGATAACCAAAGCATATGGAGCCTTCCCGTTCTGGTGGCCCTGAAGATAACATTATAAGGTGAAGTGATAAATGTCTAAGAACCTCCCCTCATCCCTTGGCTTTCAATCTCTCATGGTTGCCGCTTTAGCGCTTCCAGGAATTCAAGGCGCAAAGGCAGACTCCCTCATAACAAAACCCCAAACTGATTTCCAGTATACACGTTACGATGAAGGTTACAAACGTTACCAAATTGATATCTATCAAGGGCTATTAAAGATACCACTTGGTCAATCAACAGATTTAGAAGTAACAATTGATCAAGAAATGCAAGCCGGTCCAACAACCGCTACATATGTGCCAGCAGCTTATTATGGGCTAGGGTCAATATCAACTTTGGTTGAAGCGCGCACAGAAGAATCGGTACGCTCACATCGTCGTGAGGTCATGATAAAGCCCCGCTTCTTTGGAGACGATTATCATGTTGGAGTGCATGCTATTGTTTCAGAAGAAGAGGATTATGAATCCAAAACAGCTGGGGTGCAATACACACAAGATTTCAACAAAGTAAACACATCGCTCAGCGCAGGGTATGCCTATTCAGATGATGCAGTTAAGCCTACACCCCAAGCCTGCGGCTTACTCCTCATTAGAAAATCCACACGATCAGCAATAAATACCCATCGTTTTACAGTCGATCTGCGGCAGGATTTAACAACAACGACTACAATACATGCAGGGCTTGAGTTTATCGCTAATCGAGGGTATTTAGATGACCCCTATAAGGTTGCTTTGATTTGGGGAAATGCGCTGGCGTTGCGGTCTGAAACTTATTACTATGGCGGACCATTTGGGTTCGATGTCACTGTGGGTCGTGATCGCAGGCCAAACTATCGAGGCACTTTAGGATCAAGTTTCAAGCTGATTCAACACATTAAAGCTCTTGATTCGACGGTCCATTTTGGATACCGGTATATTCAGAATACGTGGAACATTCACTCTCACACCTTCACCCTTGAATATTACCAACAAATCAACTCTGATTTTGAAATTGTTCCAAGTGTCCGCTATTATGCCCAAAACGAAGCTTACTTCTATGCGATGGCATTTGATATTCAGGGTGGTGCCCCCTTCCCAGCCAAGCGAATTTATGGAAATGAGCCAGCTTCAACTGATTATCGATTGGCAAGGTATGGATCTTTTGGGGGGGAATTGAAATTTAACTATAAATTCCTAGAGGATAAGTCAGGTAAATTTACAATTTTGATGGGGGCCATTAATCGACGCAACAAATTCTATTGGGGAAGAAATCCAGTACTACCCAACCCAACAAATGAATTCAAGACGTACTACGGATCGATCGGTATGAGTTTTGTATTTTAGGAACAGCAAAAGCTCACACATTTCATCTGTCTTGAACAAGGCTAATATGATAACTTCTCTTGAGAGTTAATACAGGAGGCCAATCTGGAGAAGTATCATTATCCTTTTGAAACGATGGGTTGCCCTGCTAATTTTAAATTTTATGCCCCCAACCCTATAAAAGCTGAAGAGGTTAAAGAGGCAGTGCTGGCCCTATTGGATCGATATGATCAATACTACACCAACTATTCCTCCACCAGCTTCACAGCTGAAATTAATCGCCAAGCTGGCTCCTCGAAGGGCATTATCGTTGATGATGAAACGGCTGCATTGTTAGATTATGCCCAATCTTGCTACGAATTGAGCGATGGTCTTTTTGACATAACGTCAGGACCGTTACACCGCATTTGGCGATATGAGGCAGCAGACCCTTCAATACCTACCCAAGGCGAGATTGACGAGGTTTTGACTTATATCGGCTGGAATAAGCTCATTTGGGAGAGGCCACGCCTCATTTTGCCCATTCCTCACATGAATCTTGACTTTGGGGGTGTTGTCAAAGAATACGCGGTGGATGCAGGTGTTCGCCTGGCCAGAGATTTGGAGACCTATCATGGAGTGCTCGAGATTGGCGGCGATATTGGCGTTATTGGCCCCCATCCGGACGGAAGACCTTGGAACATTGGCATTACAGCCCTCCATGACCGCGATAAGAATATCGGACGTGTTCCCCTCGCTCAAGGCGCCATAGCAACCAGTGGGAGTTATGCGCGATGCATGGTTATTGATGGTGTTCGATATTGCCATATTTTGAATCCAAAAACTGGCTATCCAGTTCAAGGAGTAACGAGCGTTTCTGTTATTGCTGATTTGTGTTTAGTAGCAGGAAGCTTAACGACAATCGCATTTTTAAAAGGCCAAGAAGGCCTTAAATGGCTTGAAGAACAAAATCTCCCTTTCGTTTTTGTAGACGATAATTTGAAAATAACTTCCTCAAAGTAGTTACTTTAACACTAATGAGAATTTTTTCATTAAAACAACCTAGGTAAAGTATAGATATTGTATTGAAAAACAAAGATTGAAAGTGCATCTTCTTAGCACGAAAATAGTCGTAGAGTTAATATTTTTGATACCATTAAGATTGTTGTAATGGCCCCAAAATTTTCACTCCCCTTTCGTCCTTATAAGCTGTTCTATATTCCCCCCCCCATTAGGACTCAGCTCATAGGAGACTGGTGATTTATATTTTTTTAACATAAATTAATAAAATTTTAATAAATTTATTGACAAGCACACCGCTTTGTTAGGATGATTTAGTTAGAGGCTATTTACTAAGGTACAAAAACATGAAGTTAAAAACACTGTCATCAGTTTCATCGATTGTCTTGTTTGGATTATTGTCGATCAAAGGTTACTCAAAAGAAGCAACGACAACCAGTGATCACTCCTCAATTAAGCCGGTTTCTATCACAAAGCCAGTAAACACACCACTACCGGGCATAACCCCTTTTGAAAGTAGCAAGAAACCCGAAGGAGATGCTAATAAGACTGATAATAAGCAAGAAGCAGCGATACCCGTTCCCCTAAAGCCTGAATGGATACCAGACGACCGAAAGGCTGGGACAATCACCATAAAGCCATTATCGGTATATTTTGGAGCTATGACCGTTGGACTTTCCCAGAAGCGCCAAAAAATTAATGGTATAAAGCTAGAAGCTTATCGCAGCCCCTTTGGATATATGCTCAATACGACGGATAGAGCTGGAATTGGCTACAATTTCGAACTCGGATATATGATAACCAAAAGCTTTGAAGCGTTCACCATTCTGGGTATAACACACGAAACCGGTATGAGAAAAATTAATGTAATGTTTCCCCCCTTTCAAGGGACTTTCGCTCGATCAGGCAATAGTTTATCTATTGATTTTAAGCCGCGAAATACTTTTGAAGTATCCTTAGGAGGACGGTACTATTGGAATACACAAAAACCATGGTTCCCCTTTGTTGGACTCATGGGAACATTAGCATTCCAGGAAAAAGTAGAAAGTACTATTTATTATAAATTGTCTAATCAATTTGATACACGTTCCTATGTTGGCCCCTTAGTCCTTCAAAAGAGGAAAACGCTATTTGGTGGAGCTTTACAAGTCGGAGCCGATTATCAGTTCACCCAACACATAGCCCTGACCTGCGCTTTGGGTGTGAAATATTTATCTCGTCCTTCTGTAACTTTGTCATCAATAACTTCTCCAACCCCGCCTCCAGCTGGATTTAACAGAATAGTAAACATGTCCTTCCGAGATAACCAAAGTCAATGGAGTTTCCCTGTCCTGGCTGCTCTAAAGATAACGTTTTAGGGATAAGGAGAAAGAATGATGAATATGATTAAAAGTACCCCCGCATTTGCAGTACATTCACTTATGCTTGCAGCACTAAACCTCCCCGGTATCCAGAGCGCACTTGCAGAGTCACGTACGACTAAACCCCAAACAGATTTTCTCTATACGAGAACTGATGAAGGCGCACGTAGATATCAAATAGATTCCTATTTGGCTAATTTAAAAATGCCACTAGGAGAAAAGTTTGATATTGATTTCACAGCTATCCATGAGGCCATGTCAGGCGCAACCACCGTTTTATATTTAACAAAGGGGTATAATGAGGGCAGCTTAGACAACAAAACGTTAGTTGAGTCACGTACGAATGATACAATTTATGATAGCCGTCGTGAAGTCTCAATCAAACCTCGATATTTTGGTGAGAACTATAATGTTGGCCTCGTAGGGATCATTTCTGAAGAAAATGACTATGAATCAAAGACAGTCGGAATAAATTATGGCTTAGACTTCAACAATAATAATACCGAGCTGCGTTTTGGGTATTTATTTTCAGACGATGCAATAAAAGCATCCCAAAGTGCTAATGCTAGACGGCTTGTGCGTATAAGAGAACGCAAAGCGGCAATCAAAAACGATTTTTCTATCGGGATAAAGCAAGACTTGTCGACAACATCCCTCGTAAACGGAATGATTGAATTTATTGCTGATAAAGGATTTTTAAGCGATCCCTATAAAGCCGTATTAATTTGGGGGGATGCTAGACCTAAGCGTTCGTCTGCTTATTTCTTCAACCTGCTGGGAGGGGCCGTTAATCCTACAAATCTCTCAAATGCCACTCTAGACAACGATAGACGGCCTGACTACAAGGGAACACTTGCCGCAAGTGTTCAGTTTATTCAGAAGATTACGCCCCTTGACTCTTCCGTACATCTTGGGTACCGCTTCGTCAAAAATACCTGGGATATTAAGTCACATACCATTAATCTAGACTATTACCAACAAGTCTCAAACACTTTTGAGGTTGTTCCTAGTGTTCGATATTATACTCAAAACGAAGCGTATTTCTATGCAATGGCGTTTGATATTGTAGGGGGAGCACCCTTCCCAGCAAAAAGAATCTATGGAAATGAACCTGCCTCATCTGACTACCGCTTAGGTAAATATGGTTCTATCACGGGGGAGATTAAGTTTAATTTCAAATTTATGGAAGATAACTCAGGAAAGTTTACTTTTGCCATGGGTCATATCTATCGTCGGAATACACTGGCGTGGGGTAGCAAGCTTCTACCACGAAACCCAACAAATGACTTTAAAACATATTACTTCTCAGCGGGCTTAAAGTTTGTCTTCTAGAGAATTATATTATTAAAGTAATAGTTTATAGACAAACCCCTCCAGTTTTCATAATAAAATGGGAGGGGTTTGTTATTTATAAAATAAAAAATCACGGCTCTTATAAAATTAAGCGAGACTGAGACTGAACATCAATGAAGACCTGTTTAGTATTACTGAATGCCTTGCCTCATTGACCTTTTCCTGCTTTTAAAAAAGGTAACAGAAGCTAAAATTTCCCAATTGCTCCAATGAGAATAATCTAGTTATTAAAAAAACAAATAATTATTATGTAAATATTTAAAATAAAGTCAATTCACCTATTGAATTCCTAAATTATAAAACTATATCTAAAAGTGAGATTAAATTTTTAATTAAGGAGAAATTCGATGATTATACTTCTAAAGTTTCGATTTTTAACAGCGTTCTTGATTTTGCTCTTTTTGGTCGCCTCAAATGCTTATGCCAAACCGACTGTATATGACTTTGCCGCTTCTTGGTGCGAACCCTGCAAACGGGATGTCAACAGAGACAATATATTAAACAGCGAAGGAATCGCTAACTTTGTCTTGGTCATTGAAGACAATGAAAGAGCTAAAGGGGAGGCGTTTGTTGCGGCAGCCGGCCCAAATTTCCCTGTAGAATACGACGACGGTCATGCCAAAGCAAATTCCATGGGTGCTGCAGGTAGCACTCCCTCTTTAGTCATTGTCGGGAGTGATGGAAAAACGGAAGTTGTTATGGGCTCAATTGGCATCGATGAACTGAGAGCAAAAATAAAGGCACATTCATAAAACTAAAAGGAGCTATATCATGAAAATACAAATATATACATTCACCCTGTTAAGTGTCCTGACCCTAGGATTTTTAGGAGGGTGCACTACTGTAGAGCCCTGGGATCGCAACTATTTGGCTCAAGACAGCATGAAAGCCATTCCTGACCCTCTCGGCACGTCCTATAAGGTCCATGTGCAAGAAAGCCGGGAAGGAACGCACGGAGCAACAGGCATCAGCGGTGGTGGTTGCGGTTGTACGTAATTCATAAATGTGACACTCAAAAAGCCCGAGATCCATGGATCTCGGGTTTTTGTCTTTAAAGAGAGGCTAAAGACCCTTCACATGAAATAACCCTTTTTTCTTTAAAGGCTCAGCAGCCCAAAGGAAATTCTGGATTCCAAATCCCTCTAATTTCGGCATATCCCGGTTATAGCCAATTGTAACAACACTTCCGTCCCGAAGGTAGCCCAACGTAATGGCCGTATGTCCCCCAGAACCTACAGTTACCTTCATCTCAGGGTCTGTATTAGCAAATCGACGATGCCAATAAATTTGGCCAGGTTGGATGTCGTTTTGGGGATCCTTTACGGTCACAACTTCCATATTTTTCAACAAATAGGTGGCATCAGCACCCGTTTCCCATCCCGCAGGAATCAAGCCGACTAAACCGGATAATTTCCGATAAGCGCAAAGCTGATCTGCGGTAGTATAGGCAGGACTTCCCGTAAGGAAGGCCACCCCGGAAGAGCAATCCTGGGGACCAAAACGTTTTCCTTGCCCATACCGAGGCTCTCCCAGATGTCCACCAAAAGAATACCCACTATGAGGAATAACTAGGCCCAACTTTGCTCCGGGTTCATAAGGACAGGCAAAACTGTAAGAAGACATATCAAGCTCAAGATCCGGTAATGCAGCCACATGCGCTAACGCAGAACCATCAAACCATTTAAGCCCCATACTGCCAAATCCCTTTGAAGGACCTTCTTCATGGGTCGCAAGCATATACAGGAGAGCTGTCTTGAGGTAAGTTCCCCGAGAATTGCCCCAGATGGTTATGGTGTTATCCCCCCCGAGCTGAGTAACCGTTTGTTGATCATAACTATAACCCTTTGGATTGTTGCCCTCTAGGATCTCGAAAAATGATTCGGTGATTAAAGGTTTAACGCCCGTTAAAATCTCTAGGGTTTTGTGGGTGTTGACGGGGAAGCTCGCCTTGACACCCGGTTTCTTCAAGGCCGTATTGAACAATGCAGTTGTTGCTTCATCACGGTTAATTTGTGATAATATCTTTGCTTGCCAGGCTTCTGGGTCTTCACCTTTTTGAGAATTTTGTATAGTCGAAAGACGCTTTCTTAAATTATTGATTTGCGCTATAGTTTCTTCCCGAAATTTCTTTTCTTCCTGAAAGGCTTTTGCCGCTAGACCTCCTGAATGAGTTGCTCTTTCAAAAATACCAGCAAGCTCATTTTCCATCCCTAGAGCGGAAGGGACAACGATCAGCGTACAAATATACATTTTTAAAGTTAGCAGTTTCATGGTTTCCTCCAATGTTAAAGTTAAAAAGTCTGAAGAAACGTTTTATATTTTTTTGAGATATTACACCCGATGATAAGGATGACCAATCAAAATTTGTTGGGCTCGGTAGAGTTGTTCAGCCAACATTCCCCGAACCAACAAATGGGGCCAGGTCATCTGACCAAAGGAGATGAGTCGTTGACAACGGGCTCGTACCGCCTCACTGAACCCATCCGCCCCACCAATAAGAAAGGTGAGAGATTTGACCCCTTCGTTGCGATAGGTGTCTATGATCCTGGCAAATTGGGGACTTGTCAAGGATGACCCTCGCTCATCCAGCCCAATCACAAGAGAATCCGGGTCTATAGCTTGCAATAGAAGCTCCCCTTCCCATGTCTTGACTTGATCTGCCGCTCCGCTTTTGCGACAAATCACCTCTTTCATTTCAAAAGGCCAGGATAAGCGGGTGAGATATTGTTCAAACAGGTCCTTTTCTGGGCCGGCTTTCAAGCTTCCCAAACATAAGAGTATGATTTTCATGGATTATTTTTTAAGACGAGGATGGCTCAGCCAATTCAACGCGCCACATTTTCTCTAAATTGTAAAAGGCGCGGACTTCTGGTCGGAAAAGATGCACGATGACATCGAAAGCATCAACCAAAACCCAGTCACACTGGGGCATACCTTCAATTGTTGATTGAATGCCATAGGTTTTAAGCTCCACTTGAACCGCCTCAGCCATAGCGCCAACTTGGCGTGAGGATTGGCCACTGGCAATGATCATATAATCGGTAATGGACGTCTTTCCGATGAGATTCAAAGTTACAACGTCTTCAGCCTTCTTATCATCCAAAATCTTTTCAATAATGGCACACATCTCAGCTGACGACATGTTCGGTTGTTGTATTCTCTTACTAATGACTGTTTCTCCCTATAGCATGCTGGGTTTTTAAGGCCAACACGATAATCGATAAAAAAGGGGGACAAAGAAGCCCCCCTTTTTCCTAATTTCACTTAAAAGAAAGGGATAAATTTAATACCCTTCCCGTTCCAAGCGCTTGCGCATTAATTTCCGGAAACGGCGGACCGCTTCGGCCTTTTCTCGCGCACGGCGAATAGAAGGCTTTTCAAAGTGACGGCGCAATTTCATTTCTCTGTAAATTCCTTCACGCTGCATCTTTTTCTTCAAAACACGTAACGCTTGGTCAATATTATTATCGCGTACATCGACTTTCACGAATCATCAACTCCCTTCCTTAAAATTTGGTTTATTCAACCATAAACAAAGCTTATAGCATGATTTTTTTTCAAATACAATCATCTCGCAACCATTAATCTTTGAGCCGCTGCCCGGGCTTCCACGGTTATTTCAGCCCCTGACAACATACGGGCAAGCTCATCTTCCCGTTCCTGAACGCTTAAACAACGAACGGAAGTGCGCATATAGGGCCCCTGATCTTCCTTAAAGACCAAGAAGTGGGTATCCGCATAAGCTGCCAGCTGAGGAGAGTGGGTAATGCTTAAGACTTGAACATCGTGACTGAGCTTTTTGAGTCGCTCCCCAATGGCCGCCGCCACAGCCCCGCCGACGCCGGTGTCAATTTCGTCAAATATAATGGTTGGGATGGCTGACCTGCTGGCTAAGGCAACTTTTAAGGCCAGCATGAACCGGGCCAACTCTCCTCCTGAGGCTGATTTGCTCAAACTACAAAACTCTTGGCCTTTATTCATCACAACCATAAAATCAATACGATCAAGGCCAAATTCACCCCACTGGGTCTCACTCACTTCTGTTACCTGTACTTTGAATTGGGCTTGAGGGAGCATTAAGGCGGGTAATTCAGTCATCACGACTTGTTCTAGGATTTGAGCTCCTTCTAAGCGCTGTCGATGGAGATCTAATGCTGTTGTATGATATAACGCTCGGGCGTCCGCCGCTGCCTTTGCATGTGCCGCTAACATGTCATTACTTTGGGCAAGAGAGGAGAGTTGCTCCACCAGCTTATTTCGGAACGTAACCAAATCATCCCCCATCACCCCATATTTACGAGCCGCTGCCCGCAAGACATAAAGGCGCTCGTCAATCTCCAGGAGTCGTCGGGGCTGGTTAGCCAATTGTTCAGCTATTTCCTGAATTTGAGCGCTCGCTTCGACAACTTCCCCAACAGCGTGCTCTAAAGCTGCAATTGCTGCCTCAACTTTCCCATTGCCTTGCCCTTGAACCCTTTGGAGGGACTTTACAGCCCCATGAAGGGCAGACTCAATAGGGGGTGTTTGTAAATGTCCTGTAGCATCTCGAATCGCCTCATTCAACTTGCCGATATGAGCCAGCTCTTCACGCTCCTTTAAAAGAATATCCTCTTCACCAGCCACAGGATTCAGTTTCTTTAATTCTTCGAGTTGAGTTTTCAAGAAATCTTCATTTTGGCGCACCATGGCAAGGTTGGATTCGGCTTCCTGCCATTGACGATGCTCTTGTTGCCAGGCGTGATAATGAACCCGAACTGAGTCACGTAATGTTTGTACTTTGCTGAATTCGTCCAGCAAGAGTCGATAGGAAGTTGGATCAAGCAAACGGTCAAATTGACCATGAATTTCTAGAAGTGCATCTCCAAGTAGGCGCAGCAACCCAACACTCACCATCTGTTCATTGATAAAAGCACGACTCCGTCCTGAAGATGTCCCTGCTCGATTTAAGATCCGTCGAAAAACGAGAATCTCTGGGCAAATTCCCCCCTCCTCCGCCAACCCATGTTCTTCAAGCAGTTGCGTCACATAAGAATTGTCTTTGATGGAAAATTCGGCACTAACGACGGCTTGCTCCGCCCCTTGCCGAATAAGGGAAACATCTCCACGCATGCCCAAGGCCAAGCCCAATGCATCCAGCAAAATTGACTTTCCAGCGCCCGTTTCCCCTGTCAAAACACTCAAAGACGATTCCACACTTAAATGAAGAGTGTCAATCAATACGAGGTCTTTGATTGAAAGGCTTAAGAGCATTTCAGATACCGATTATCCCTTAGGTTTCTTTTGAGGTGGCGCCTTCCCAATAGGCACCGGTGACTGAGTGAGTGGAGAACTATCTTCAATGGATTCAGCTGGCTTTTCCTTGCCTTTAGGACCCGTCCCCGGCTTTGGAGCCTGGCTCAACGCATCAGGAATTGTGTCGCGAATAAGCGAATAGGTATCTTCATACCAAGTGCTCCCTGGATAATTGTAGCCCAAAATGGCGGCTGTCTTCTGGGCTTGGTCAAGAATTCCCAAAGCCAAATAGCATTCGACGATACGATGCAACGCTTCAGGGGTATGAGAGGTTGACTGAAAACCCTCCACAACATTTTTAAATCGATTGAGAGCGGCTAAATAGGCTTGTTGCTTCAAATAATAACGACCAACATCCATTTCTTTGCCGGCTAAGTGGTCCCGAATAAGATCCGTCTTGAGCCTTGCATCTTTTCCATAAGGGCTCGCGGAATAACGGCGCGTTACTTCTTCAAATGCCCTCAATGCATCTTCCGTTGTTTTTTGATCCCGTTCGATCATGGGGACTTGCTCATAATAACAAATACCAACCATATAATAGGCGTAGGCGATATATTCATGTCCCGGGTGAAGCTGGATGAAAACATTGTAGTTCTCAATCGCATCATCATATTTTTTCGCCTGATAGTATGAATACGCAGCCATTAACAAGGATTTTGGGGCCAACGCAGAATAAGGATGTTGACGTTCCACTTCCACGAAAGCAAGAGCAGCGCGGCTATAACTGCCGTTTTCAAGATAATCCATGGCTTGGTTGTAAAGAGTTTCAACCGGTTGTTCGACAAATGTTTCCTCTGAATCAGAACAGCCCGTTTGCAAAAGCAACGGACAAACACACAGGAGAAGGGCTATAGACATACCTTTTATTGCTTTATTAAGTTGCATAATCTTTCCTTAAATGACAGGATATAAAAAATCTGTCCCCACCATAGCATAACCCCACCCTGAACATAAACCTTGATTTTGTGGGCCCAAAACCCGGGCAGAATTGCGAGATATGTCGGTCTAACCCCTTATACCTGATATATGTTTATGTTCTTATTCAATATGTTAGGTCATCGCGAGAAGCGCATACGACGTGGCGATCCATGTATTCAATGTTCCTTGAAGAGTACAATATGCATAAAAAATCAAATACATGAATTACCCATAATTAGGGAAAATGGGGAATAGAATATTGTCCTATACCCCCTTGAAAAAGACGGCCGTACTCAATATGGTAAATTTAATTATAATTTTTTGGGAATTCTGACAGGCCCCATGCCAAAAACTTATCGCCGTGACTTGATCGTTCTATTTATCGGGAAACTTATTTTGTTGATCAGCTTATTCTTAGCCTGTTTCTCCCCGAAAAACCGCCCTGTGATTGGTCCTTCGCAAATGACTGGCTCCCTATTAAACCTCCCTGAGAAAGCACCCCATGCTGGAACTTGATGTCGCCCAACTATCACGCTTACAATTTGGCCTCACGGCTCTATACCATTTTCTGTTTGTCCCCTTAACGATCGGGCTTGCCTTGCTCCTAGCTATCATGGAAAGCGTCTACGTCATGACGAATCGGGAGATTTGGCGTCAAATGACCAAGTTCTGGGGACTGCTTTTCGGCATTAACTTTGCCATGGGGGTGGCCACTGGAATTACCATGGAATTCCAATTTGGCACCAACTGGGCCTACTACTCTCACTATGTTGGGGATATCTTTGGTGCCCCTCTTGCCATCGAGGGGCTCATGGCCTTCTTCCTCGAAGCCACATTCGTTGGGCTGTTCTTCTTTGGGTGGGATCGCTTAACCAAAATTGGGCATTTAAGTGTCACCTGGCTTTTGGCCATCGGCTCCAACCTCTCGGCTTTTTGGATTCTCGTAGCCAATGCTTGGATGCAGAATCCCGTAGGATCCCAATTCAATTATCAGACCATGCGTATGGAAATGACCTCTTTCTATGACGTGATTTTTAATCCGGTTGCTCAGTCTAAATTCGTTCACACGGTTAGTGCCTGCTATGTCACTGGCGCGGTTTTTGTCATGGCGATTAGCGCTTATTACCTGCTTCGGGGTCGCCACGCTGACCTTGCAAAACGGTCAATGACGGTTGCTGCAAGTTTTGGCTTGGCTTCGGCCTTATCGGTTGTGGTATTGGGAGATGAAAGCGGCTACACCGCCTCTCAAAACCAAAAGATGAAGCTAGCCGCCATCGAAGCCATGTGGGAAACGGAGCCTGCCCCTGCTGGATTCACGATATTTGGGATCCCAGACCTTGTCACCCATCGCAACAATTATGAAGTGAAGGTCCCTTGGATGTTGGGGCTCATCGCCACCCGCACGGTGGACACGCCGCTCCCAGGAATCAAAGACCTTGTAGCGCAAGCCCACACGCGAATCCGCAACGGCATGATTGCTTATGAGGCGCTCTATAAACTGCGTCAAACCAAGGCGGCGCCGGATCCTCAAACGTTGGCACTGTTTAATCAACACCAGCATGATCTCGGCTACGGCCTCCTTCTCAAGCGCTATACGCCAACGGTTTCGGATGCAACGGACGCACAAATCTCAAAGGCGGCCTGGGATACAGTTCCTAATATCATACCCTTGTTCTGGTCTTTCCGATTCATGGTCGGCATTGGATTTTTTCTCATCGCTTTCTTTATGACGGCATTTTACCTCTCCTCTAAGAGACGTCTTGAACAAAACCGGTGGTTCTTAAGGCTCTCTTTTCTTGTGCTGCCCCTTCCCTGGATTGCCTCTGAGCTGGGATGGATCGTCGCCGAGCATGGCCGCCAGCCTTGGGCCATCGAAGGCATTTTGCCCACAAACCTTGGCGTCTCAAGCATAACCTCCGGGCAGGTGTGGTTTAGCCTCATCGGATTTGTGGTCTTTTACACCCTTCTTGCCATCATCGATGTTTTCTTAATGATCAAGTATATTAGATTAGGTCCTGTCGAGGAGTACGCATGATTCACACCCTTATTGACTATGAAACCCTTCGGTTGATTTGGTGGGCTCTTCTCGGTGTGTTGCTGATTGGATTTGCCATTATGGATGGGTTTGACATGGGCGTTGCCATGCTCTTACCCTTCACCGCCAAAACAGATGGAGAGCGGCGGGTGGCGATCAATTGCATAGCGCCTGTGTGGGAAGGGAACCAGGTTTGGTTTATCCTCGGGGGTGGCGCTATTTTTGCTGCCTGGCCGCTTGTCTATGCCGCGGCTTTCTCTGGATTTTATGGCGCGATGTTTTTGGTGCTGGTTGCCCTTATCTTGAGACCCGTAGGATTTAAGTTTCGCAGTAAGGTCGAAAATCCCACCTGGCGCGCGCTTTGGGATTGGGCGTTGTTCATCGGGGGTTTTGTTCCCTCTCTTGTTTTTGGGATTGCTTTTGGCAATATCTTGAAAGGTGTCCCTTTTCACTTTGATGACACGTTACATACTTTTTATACAGGCAGTTTCCTTGACCTCTTGACCCCATTTCCCTTGATCTGTGGATTGTTGAGTGTGAGTCTTTTTACCATGCATGGCGCAACCTACCTTGCTTTAAAGACCCATGATCCCATTTCCTCAAGAGCAAGAATTGCAGGAGTTCGAGCCTCCCTCTTGACCATGATCTTCTTTACCGTGGGATGGATATTCTTGAAGAACGGATGGGTTGAGGGCTTTCGTCTTCTGGAAAATGCAGGCACAGGGGCCCCTTCCAACCCTTTGACCAAAAGTGTTATCCAGGAATCTGGGGCATGGCTCAACAATTATGCGCTGTACCCCTGGACGTGGACGGCGCCTGTTCTTGGCTATGGGGGAGCTGCGTTGACTGCCGTATTACTTCTCCTCAAACAGCCAGGGAAAGCCTTCATCACGAGTGCTTTTGCTCAAAGCGGTGTCATTGCGACGGCAGGTTTGAGCCTTTTCCCCTTTATTCTTCCCTCTTCCTCTCACCCGAACAGCAGCTTGATGGTGTGGGATGCCTCATCCAGCCACATGACTTTGTTCTTGATGTTGGTTGCGGTCATCATTTTTATGCCCTTGATTTTGATCTACACCGCTTGGGTATTTAGGGTCATGCGCGGTAAAGTGACGGAAGAAGCCGTGGTTGCGAACAAGCAGATGTATTAAGGAGACTTGGATGTGGTACTTTAGTTGGGTTTTAGGCTTAGGGCTGGCCTGTTGTTTTGCCATCTTGAATGCCATGTGGCTTGAACTCGATGAGTCGGACTCTAAATGATATCTCGCCTCATTTCTTTAACCATGGCCATCGGGCTCAGTTTGACCCTCCTGTTTGCCGCGCCCTTATTTGCGGATAAAATTCAAGGAGCTGGACGGGGCATATTGATGCTGGGTCTGATCGGCATCTCCGGTGGCTTTGTCCATGGGGTCGGCTTTGAGCCGCGCAGCATCTTCTTCAAGTTTTTGTTTAACCCCTGGATTTCCCGAATTTTAATGGCGTGTACACTGTTTTTTTATTGGTAGCTAACATATCCTATGAGTCCGTCTGGACGGTTATCTGGGTACAAAACCCTGTATTTACCTCTCCCACAAAGGGAGAGGTAAAATAGCCGCTTTTCCCCCACAAAGCACAACTCAATTGCAAAATTATATCTCCTCCCCAGATTCCCTCTCATTAATAATTATTTAATCCCTTTTAGGCGAGAATGGGACATCGAACCATTTATTTTAAGGGAGTTATTCACATGTTAAAGAAAGCACTACTCGCCAGCATCACAGCGATTACACTTAACCCGACAAATGCCGGTCAAGCAGCTCCACACCCGGCTGGGGCTCCACACCAGGCGGGACACCCTCACGCAGGACACCCTGGGGCTCCTCATGTTGTTGGGCACCACGAAATAGACTGCCCGCCGGGTTACAGGAAAGTGATCAAAATCATTGAGGGAAAGGAAAGCATTATCTATGAACTCGATGGAACGGTCCTTATTCATTCTGGTCATGGAGGTACAACCTCAACAACGACGACCACAACACATCATGATGGTGGTGACTTGCCTGTGAAGCCTAGTTCCAAGCTTGACATTACAGCTGAAATGGAAGAACAAGAAAATTTGAGAAAGGAACTTGAGTTACATGGGATCACCAGCATCTTTGTAAGACGCGGAAAATCTGAATCAGGTAAACAATATTCCGGCGACAAATATCCCCATGGAGTCTATTTCTTTGAAACGTCAGAGGACGATGGAACTGGAAAAATGAAGGCATTGAAAGTGCCTGGCTGGAAACTGGATTCAACGGTCAAGATAAAAGAAAACCTAAAACAAAGAGGTAAGACGACGGCTGGACAAAAAGCAGCTGCAGAAAAGCTTAGTAAACAGAAACAAAAACCCGTCGAAGCTGTTGTAAAAGCTGAAAGTCCTGGAGGCATTCCAGCAGACTCACTGTCAACCACAGCAAATCCGACAACCGTTAAAACACGTGCTAAAGCACCGACAAGCATCACCCTTCCAGGTGGCGGTGGCACTCGTGAGTCTTCCAAAGGTACAGTGAACGTTGCTCAAACAGGGTTAACAGGCGGACCCGCTCCGAAAGTTGACACCTCCGAAACAATGGCAGCGGTTGCACCGCCTTCCCAAGAAACGGCAGCTGTACCTGGAGCGATTCCACCAGCACCACCGCCTCCGCCACCCGCTAACGTTCCAGGTCAAAAGGCAGCGGAACCTGCAGTTACGCCGGCTGGTTAGCTTGTTCAATAGGGAACTTTAACATTTGGATGAACAATGGTGGAATATGGTAAAGATTGGATACACAAGAGACTCGGAAAAGTTTTTTCTCTGTTCTGCTTGATGTCCTTGCTGCTCAGCGAAGGTGCTCTTTCGGCTGGAGCCGCAGCTGCGCCTATACCAGCAGCTTCTAAGCCTGCAACAGGTGTGTCTTCATCATCTCTGTCAAAAGTTACCTCTTCTTTTCTCCAGAAAATGATTCTTGAAGGCAAAGCGAAATTTGTCTGCATCAAGGAAGTGTGTGCCAACTCACTTTGTGTGAAAGAAGAATGCGCCAAATCCCTTTGTGCTCAAGAAGAATGTGCACAAACCCTATGTGCTAAGGAAGAATGTGCCAAAGATATCTGTGCTGGACAAGAGTGCATAAAGAAGGAATTGTATGAGGAAGGACGCATCGTGACTCCCCCTTCAAGTGCAGGTATGGAGCTGGAATCTCAAGATCAGACGATTACCCCACCCTACCCACCGGCTCCGTTTGGCGGTAGCGGCATGGAACTGGGATCACAACAACAAACAATTACAACACCTTTCCGACCTGCACCGTATGGCGGAGCTGGAATGGATTTGGGATCACAACAACTAATGATTACACCACCATTCCGACCTGCACCGTATGGCAGTAGCAGCATGGGTATGGGGACACAACAACAGACGGTTACACCACCATACCCACCAGCACCGTATGGCAGTAGCAGCATGGGTATGGGGACACAACAACAGACGGTTACCCCACCATTCCGACCTGCACCGTATGGCAGTAGCAGCATGGGTATGGGGACACAACAGCGGACGGTTACCCCCCCCTACCCACCGGCTCTTCCTCCAGGCGGCGGTGGCTATACTCCTCCAGGCAGTGGTGGCATAATACCTCCAGGCGGTAGTGGCATAATACCTCCAGGCGGTGGTGGCTTAATACCTCCAGGCGGTGGTGGCATAACACCTCCAGGCGGTGGTGGCATAATACCTCCAGGCGGTGGTGGCATAACACCTCCAGGCGGTGGTGGCATAACACCTCCAGGCGGAGGTGGCGGCAGAACAGTCACGCCTCAAAGACCTGTTGGACCGATCTTTGGGCCTTCTACTGCCAGAACACAAGGCTCTCCAGGGGTGGCTGCTGGGGGTGTCACTGGAGCACCTGGTGCAAGAGGTACAGGAGCCACTGGAGTTACAGGAGCTACTGGAGCTACTGGAATTACAGGAGCTACTGGAACCCCTACGACCACTGGCACAATGACGCCTACAACAACAGCGGTTCCAACCGTAAGACCGAGTGTGCCGGGAGTTGTCCGCTTACCGACGAAGGCTGCGACGCAAAAAGAGATGGAAAAAGCTGTGGCGGTTCCAACGGAAGAGTCAGAACTAGGCAAACCAAAACAAGCAATGGCAAAGCCTGATGTGCCGCCGGTTGTTAAACCAAGTCCTCATGGTGTTATCTCAACAAGTAGTCCCTTCTACTTACCCAAAAAACCACCAGAAGGACACACAAAAACGGCAAAGAAAATCAAGAAGCACTTGAAAGAAAAGCCGCCTGTTGAAGAGCCAGATGAAGTGATTGCGGAAGATCTATCAATTAAGGATGCGAAGCAATAGCCTTCAACTTGGAGAGAAACGTACAGATCTGCTTTGCGCCTTTCATGCGTGCCCCAAGAGTATCCCAAGCTCTTATAAAGACCAGCTTATTATCCGGTCGAAGTTTTGCCGTCCCCTTTTGAGACTGCACAAACTCAAGAAGTCCTTGAATATTTTGAAATCTATTGTTGCGGAACGTGATCAGAGCTCCCTTGGGACCAATATCTAATTTTTCGATATCGGCTTGACGACAGAGTCCTTTAATTTCAATAAGTTCGAAGAGGTTAGACACTTCCCCAGGGAGCGGACCGAAGCGATCAATCATTTCCGCGGCAAACGCATCAATTTGATCCCGATTTTCTAACGCCGCAATGCGTCGATACAACCCGAGTCGTAAGGTTAAATCCTGAACATAGGCTTCCGGGATTAACACAGATGCTCCCAAATTGATTTGTGGGGCCCATTCAAAGTCTGGGGAAGCCCCCAATTCTTGCTCTGCGCGAACCATCAATATGGCCTCTTGAAGCAAATGCTGATAAAGTTCAACCCCAACTTCGCGCATATGGCCGGACTGCTCTTCACCCACGATGTTGCCCGTGCCGCGAATATCCATGTCATAACTGGCCAGGGTAAACCCAGCACCCAAATTATCCAAAGTTTGCATGACCTCGAGGCGCTTGGTGGCATTGGCAGAGACGACCTGACCTTCGGGTAACGTCAGATAAGCATATCCTTGAATCTTTCCGCGGCCTACGCGCCCTCGCAGCTGGTAAAGTTGGGCCAAACCAAACAGATCCGCCCGATGGATGATGAGGGTGTTGGCAGTGGCGATATCAATGCCAGATTCCACAATGTTCGTCGATAAGAGGACATCATAATCGCGGTCATAAAAGGCGTTCATAACTTCTTCGAGTTGGGTGGGGTTCATTTGCCCGTGGGCCATGATCAGGCGAACTTCGGGGATGAGTTCACGAAGAAGATGCTCCATCTTCGCCAAATCATCCAGGCGTGGGCTGACGAAGAAAATCTGCCCACCCCGATAATATTCCCGCAAAATGGCCTCCCGAATCACCACTCCATCAAACGGCATAACAAAGGTTCGAATCGCCAAACGATCGATTGGCGGGGTCGTGATCAGGCTCATCTCCCGTACTCCACTCAACGCCAGCTGAAGGGTCCGAGGAATCGGTGTTGCCGTTAAGGTCAAGACATGTACATCCGTACACATCTTCTTCAGCTTTTCCTTCTGTTTCACCCCGAAATGATGTTCCTCATCGATGATCAACAATCCCAAATCCGTAAAACTGGTTTTGTCTGACAGCAGAGCATGGGTCGCGATGATAATTTGTACCTTTCCATCGGTCACATCCTGGCGTATTTTCAACGCTTGAGCGGGTTTCACAAGACGCGAAATTTGCTCAACGCGATAGGGAAAGCCTTGGAAGCGGTCACGAAACGTGCGGTAATGTTGACGGCACAGCAAAGTTGTGGGAACGATAATAGCCACTTGCTTGCCTTGGGAGACGGCAACAAAGGCTGCGCGTAAGGCCACTTCGGTTTTGCCAAACCCGACATCTCCACAAACGAGGCGATCCATTGGTTTTCCAGAGGCCATATCCTCCAAAACTTCCTCAATCGCGCGCTGCTGATCTTCCGTCTCAAGATAGGGGAAGTGGGAGCAAAACTCCTCATATTTTGTGGGATGTTTCTCCAGGATCTGTCCCTCATGCAAAGCCCGTTCTGCGGCAAGTTTGATGAGATAATCAGCGACTTCTCGAATGCGCTTCTTGACTTTGGCTTTGCGCATTTGCCAGGCACTTGACCCCAATCTATCCAGTTGGGCAACGGCCCCTTCCCCGCCATAACGAGTAATCATTTCAATGTTTTCTACAGGCAAAAACAGCTTATCGCCCCCGTCATAGATCAAACACAAACAATCATGGGACGCTGCGCCTACCTTAATGGTCATCAAACCTTCGTAACGACCAATGCCTTGATCACGATGAACCACCAAGTCTCCTGGCGTCAGTTGCGCAACTTCAAGGAAGAATTGGTCGGTCTTACGGCGTTTTGAGACGGCTCGGGCAACGCGGTCTCCTAAAAGATCTTGCTCACTAATCACCAAAAGATGGGGCAGTTCATACCCGCGTTCTAAAGGATATATCAGAGCAACTGCACCTTCAGTCCCACCCGGCCAGGCATCAACAGCTTGTACGCCTTTAATCTCATGTTCTTCCAGAATCGTGAGTAACCGATCCCTTGCCCCTTCTGAGAAACAAGCAAGTATGACTGGTTTCTTCTTTTGTGCAGCATCGGTCAACCGCTCGGCCAAAACCTCAAAGGCCTTCACTCTGGCTGTGCTTTGCGCTGCGCCAAAGTCTGCCAGGATTTTCCCTTGATAATCTTGAAGGGGTGAGCCCTGGTTTGTTTCTTCCCCATGAAAGGGGGTTACTTTTGACCAAGGTGATGTTTGGAGAAATGTATCCCAATCAGTTGATGTCCAATAGAGAAGCTCAGGGGGCAACGGGCGATACTTCGTGCCCTGATCGCCTGGAATGGGGGTGTTACGGGCTTGATAATATTCTTGGATCGTTTGAAGATGCGCAGCTGCTGCCCCTTCGCAAGCTTCCTCAAGGTAAATTTGGGCGCCTTCCACATAGTCAAGTAAGGTCTCGCATTTTTCGAAAAACAAGGGGAGCCAATGCTCCATTCCCCCATATTTGCGCCCCGCTGAGATGGCTTCATACAAAGGATCATTGGCCGCCCCAAACAATTCCCGATACCGGGTGCGAAAATGGCTAATCCCTTCAGGAGTCAATGTCAGCTCACTGACAGGCTTCAAAACCACTGTATCCAACGCCGACAAGGTTGTCTGAGTCATGGCATCAAAGCTGCGGAGCTGATCAACCTCATCTCCAAAAAAATCAATGCGCACTGGGTCGTTGACGCTTGTGGGGAAGAAATCAATGATGCCGCCGCGCACTGCATATTCTCCGGATTCTCGCACCGTTTCAGAACGCACATAACCCATCTCGTTTAAGAATTTCAGCAAATGATCCCGCTTCAGGCTCTTTCCCATTTGAATGGTTAAGGATTGACCTTCTAAGGAACTTTTTGGCGGCAGGCGCTGAAGCAAAGCCGCAACGGAGGTGATCACGCAACGCGGTGTGGCGGTTGGTTCTAGCAAGGTCGTCAGCACATTAATGCGCATGGTCATCACATCAAGGCCGGAAGACACCCGATCATAAGGCAAACAATCCCAAGCCGGGAAATAAAGGGGGTGCAATGAGGGGCTAACAATCTCTAACTGTTCAACAAGGCGCCTGGCTTTGGCTTCTGTTGCACAAATATACAGAGTCAGTTGATCTGCGAATGGAGAGGAGAGAAGAAGAGCTTCTGCGCCATCGGGAACGCCAGCATAAATATGGTTTACCGACATTGATGAAATTCCCAGATACGCCGAACCATGGCTTCATTTTCTGGAATCGGCCGCCGACCTGTGATCCAGGCAAACAAATCCCCATCCTCATGAGCGAGCATGGACTCGTAAGCCTTAAGTTCAGCGGCCGACAGGGTTGGTAATACTTCATCGGCAAATAGACCCAGAAGAAGATCATTCTCTCGCGTGCCTCGATGCCAGCTTTGATGGTTTAATTTTTTCAACAACTTCATACGGTTGTTATAGACTTCTTAGAGAGTGATAGCAAGATTTGGGAAGAATCTCTTGACTTTTTTTGCGTTTGATCCAAAATGGCAGTGTTCATTCCGAAACGAAGCTTGATGCGACTATTTAACCAACAAAGGGGGATACGATGCCTCAAACCACATTAAAATACCGCCCCATTCAGCCCACCGATCTTCCAGTCCTCAACAAAATGATGCGTGCCGCAAAAGGACACTGGGGCTATTCTGAAGATCAACTGGATCGATTTATGGACTCCTACAGCATTAAGGGTACCGGTTATTTTGAAAATGCTTATGGTTATATAGCTGAATCTCCTGAAGGGATTGCAGGGTACTATGTGTTGAATACGGCTGATAAAGCCCCGAAGCTGGATCAATTTATCCTCAACACAGAGCTGATCGGCAAAGGATTAGGCCGTCAACTCTGGAATCATTGTGTCGCTGAGAGCCAAAAGAAGGGCTGGAAAGAAATCGCATTCTGTTCAGACCCCAATTCTTGCGGCTTTTTTGAACATATGGGCGCTGTTAAAGTTGGCGAAAAACCCATGGTGACTGTCCCCGGTCGCACTTCTCCATTGATGCGATTTTCGGTGCCGAAGTAGGGGTTGGGAAGTTTCGTTGTAGAAAAAAGCTTCTGGATTTTATAGATATTTCAATTAGGGAATTGTCATTGCGAGGAGCGAGGCGAGGAAGCAATCCAGGGGCAACAAAATAGATCTAGAAATTGTATTTGCTTCTCAAATCACTTAGATAGACGGTCCTTGGCCCCTGGATTGCTTCGCTATGCTCGCAATATTACGGTATAAAATCAAGCAAGCATGTGCAACTTAGCAGTTAAACCTCAATCCCAGTCATTTCATCCCCGAGGCCGGTCATACACACCCACAAGCTCAGCTTGCTCCAAGATATGGCCTTTCATAGCGGCTTCAACTTCAGCTTTGCTTGCCCCTTCAGGCAAATTCAGGACAACGTCAAGAGCGTAGAGTTTAAAGAAATAGCGGTGTTGGCGATCCGGCGGGCAAGGTCCTGTATACCCTAACTTACCACCCGTATTCTTCCCTTGGACCGCACCCGGTACACCTAGAGAATTTTCAACGAGCCCTGATACCGATGTTGGAATGTTGAACAAGAGCCAATGATCCCACATTCCGTCTGCCCTAAGGTGTTTGGGAACATCTGGATCATCTACAAGAAGAGCGAGACTTTTGGTGCCGGCAGGGATTCCATCCCACTTAAGAGCAGGGGACGTGTTCGCCCCATCACAAGTATATTGACCTGGAATGGAGGCATTAGCTTGAAAAGCGGGGCTTTTGAGAGTTAAGGCCATGGTTTGCTCCATTAGTGAAAATATGGTGATAAGAAGATAAGTACTACGCTTCATTAAGACACCTCCTTATTTAAAAAGAATGGACTAAGGCTGCTTTAAATTAACGGCTTTCAACATAAATGCGGGAACTTCTGACCCAAACC
>JAIESE010000035.1 GCA_019746225.1 Alphaproteobacteria bacterium
TTTTCAACTGAGCAGCTTCATCAAGAATGCCAAAGTCGCAAAATGAAAAAAGGAAGTAAAGTGTCGGCTCAAATAATACCCAAACTTCAGAAACTCGCAGAAGCCTCAAAGAAATTGAGTATCAGGCATTATGATCAAGGGCGCTCTCAAGCCAAGGATAAAGAAGCCGATCGGTTGATTAGGGCAGCACCTATGGGCTTGAGGGATGGGCTTCGAAAGGAATATGAACTGCTTAAAGAACAAGCAATGTCAACGATTACAGAGGATGATATAGAGGCAGGACTTGTTGAGAGGCGAAAGATTGCGGCGGAAGTGTTTGGGTAAACAGCGTGAGAAGGAAAATGATGATGGGTAAAATAAAGAGTTTGGTGTTTGGAATATTGTTTATTGTTTTTGCGATACCCATTGCTAAAACATTAGACAATATAAACCGTAGCTTTATGATTGCCAGTGGCACACCAGTAGCTTTAGCAAAGGAAATGGACGGATCACGAGTGGTTGATATTCTAAGAGAAGGAAGTGCTTCATGGAGTACATTGCCTGAGAAGGATAAACGCAAAGCTCACAAACGGATGACAGCCCATCCAGAAGAAAAGGCAATGAAAATAATTGAAGACTTACATGCCAGGAATGCGAAGAGTGCAAAGGATATGGCGACTCTTTGCGAGCAATTTAAACAGCTTCAGATCACCCCGACAAAAGATCAAGAACGAGCTGGGCTTCATCTTATTCAACTTCAAAGAAGTAAATTTTCTGCAAGGGATCTTGAAGCTGCCGTTTATCTTCAAACCAATGAGGGTCGTCTAAAGCCGCCATTGTTACTGCCTTCGTTAGAGGAGATCAATGCTGCTAAACGTTTAATTGAGTTAAATCTTAAAATTACCCGAAAGAAGCTTGAAGCAACGCTTCATCTTCAGACCAATCAAGGTAATGCGTTGAAAACGACCATCTTAGCTCCAAGTGCTAAAGAAATTAAAGCCGCCAAATCATTGAAAGCTCGCGCTGATGTCTTTACAACTGAGCAACTTCATGAAGAATGCCAACGTCGGGAAAAGAATAAAGGAAGTAAAGTATCGGCTGAGATAAAGCCGAAACTTCAGAAACTCGCTGAAGCCTCACAGAAGTTGAGTATCAGGCATTATGAACAAGGGCGCTCTCAAGCCAAGGATAAAGAAGCCGATCGGTTGATTAGGGCAGCGCCGATGAACTTGAGGGAAGGGCTTCAAAAGGAGTATGAACTGCTTAAAGAGCAAGCGATGTCAACGATTACAGAGGATGACTTAGAAGCAGGCCTTGTTGAGAGACGAAAGATTGCGGCGGAAGTGTTTGGGTAAACAGCGTGATGAGAACAATGATGAAATTAAAAAGAATACGGATCTTAGCGTTAAGTTTGGTATCTATCTCTTTTTTTACGAGTGAAAGTCATGCTGCAGACTCAGTAATGGATAGATTGGTTCTTCGGGGTATATTAAATAAACATGTAGAAATGTCAGAAGTGCCTACTCTAATGCAACATTTTCCAATTCTGCACGTTGCTAAAGTTCGCTCGGACTTTCACAATCCAAAGATCACCGTTTCTAAACTTGTTGAGGTAATCAATTCGGCCGTTCCAGGAACTGATGCAAATGTCATTATCGATCGTCTTTTGGTGAACAATCTATTTGCTGAGCCTACAGTAGCTCAAACTAGATCAGCATGCTATCTACGTACCCTTCAAAAAGATGATTTCTTAGCTACAGATATTGCGGCTACAGTCTATCTTCAAACGAATGACGAGGGTCGCGGGGGTTTAGGGGCGCCTTTGTCGTCACCCACACTTGATCAAATTAATACCTCAAAATACCTACTAACGCTTCCTCTCGTGTCTTTCACTCAAGAGGATCTTGAGGCAGCTGTTCATCTGCGAACCAATCCTGGTAATGTTTGGGATGCACCGATTCTGAATCCGATGCGTGAGGAAATTAGGGCAGCTAAGACTTTAATAGCCCGTGCACCTACCTTTACAAAAGCGGAGCTTCTTCAAGAATGGCAAAGCCAAGTCACGCAAGAGATTATGCCGCAGCTTCAACGGCTAGCGATAGACTCAAAAAAGCGCGCTGTACTATATTTCGATGAAGAAAACGCGCAATTAACGGATGCCGAAGCAGCTCAGCTGATTCAGGCAGTGCCTCAACTCCTCCATGCTGCCCTTCGAGCGAATTATGATCAACTCAAACGAGACTTTGTAATTACAGATGCGCACTGGGAAGCCACTCTCGTGGAAGTGCGTCGGATAGCGGCGGAAGTGTTTGGGTGAGATTCAGGACTCTTATTTGAATGAAATAAGCTTATGCTCACTAGGGGAAATATATGAGATTAAAAAAAGCACAAATTATAGGATTCAGTTTAGCTCTGAAGGCATTCCTTTTAGTAGAATGTTGTGCGATGGATGTAGCTGTTCTTCGTTCAGTGGGTGTTGATACCGATGCCCATACTGCTTCTTGGATGTTGCAAAACAACTGTCAAATGTTCTTTGAGTACCGTGATCATGTTCGAGAAAGCGGGATGAGTGCAAAAGATTTTATGACAGCAAAACTAGAATATCCTCAAACAACCATTGTTGATATAAGAAGATATTTCGAGACGGGCGAAAAAGACTATAAACTCGGTAAGCATTTGCTCAATTTATGCTCGAATCCAACCTTCTCTCAAAAAACTGCAGGGCGCTATCTGTTCCAGTTAGCACGCAAAGAGTTCACCCTCGAAGATCTCATAGCTACCGTTTATCTTCAGACCAATGACAAGGGTCGCGGGGGCTTAGGGGCGCTTTTGCCAACACCTTCGATTGATCAAATTGATGCCTCAAAATACCTACTTGCACTTCCTCTCGTGTCCTTCACTCAAGAGGATCTTAAGGCAACTGTTCATCTGCGAACCAACCCGGGCAATGTTTGGGATGAACCGATTCTGAATCCGATGCGTGAGGAAATTCAAGCCGCTAAGACCTTAAGAGCCCGTGCTCCTCAATATACAAAAGCCGAACTTCTTCAGGAATGGCAAAGACAAGTGACTGATGAGATTACGCCAAAACTTCTCCTGCTGGCGGAAGCCTCAAAGAAACGAGCTGTACTGTATTTCGATGAGGAAAGGGCAAGATTGAAGGATGCCGAAGCAGCTCAGCTGATTCAAGCAGTCCCTCAACTCCTCCATGCTGCCCTTCGAGCGAATTATGATCAACTCAAACGAGACTTTGTAATCACAGATGCCCACTTGGAAGCAGCCCTTGCGGAGGTGCGTCAGATAGCGGCAGAGGTGTTTGGGTAAGTGACCGGGTACTCTGGTTTAATTGAAAGGGAAATGTGCTTGTTAGAAAAATACAGAGGAGATAAAGGATGAGAGGAATAAGAACATTACTCCTTAGTTTAGCATTCATGACTTTAATTTATAGCGAAAGTCAAGGAATGCAATCCGTATGGAGAGCTTGTCTTGATGAACAGCCTGGGTTTCGGGGACATAATGCAACGCATGAACAAGCAAGCTTTTTGTTGTCTGGTAGTAATTGTCGAACATATCAGAACGAGTATCTCTTCGTTCAAGAAAGTGGTATGCCTATTGGAACATATGTGGGCGCAAGACAGGCCAATCCCCAAATACCCATTCAGGATATGCGTGATAATTTTTTAGTTGATAACCGATTTGCTCAACTTGCTACTGTTCCCAATATCTCGCAATCCACTGCAGGACGTTACCTTTACAGACTGCAAAGAAAAAATTTCTCCCTCGAAGACCTGATAGCTACCGTTTATCTTCAAACGAATGACGAGGGTCGCGGGGGCTTAAGGGGGCTTTTGCTGTCCCCCACACTTGATCAAATTGATACCTCAAAATACCTACTAGCGCTTCCTCTCGTGTCTTTCACTCAAGAGGATCTTGAGGCAGCTGTTCATCTGCGAACCAATCCTGGTAATGTTTGGGATGCACCGATTCTGAATCCCATGCGTGAGGAAATCCAAGCCGCTAAAACTTTAAGAGCCCGCGCTCCTCAATTTACAAAAGCTGAACTTCTTCAAGAATGGCAAAGTCAAGTGAGTCAAGAGATTACGCCGCTGCTTCAACGTCTAGCGGAAGAATCAAAGAAGCGCGCTGTACTGTATTTTGATGAAGAATGCGCGCAATTAATGGATGCAGAAGCAGCTCAGCTGATTGAAGCAGTGCCACCACTTCTCCATGCTGCCCTTCGAGCGAATTATGATCAACTCAAACGAGATTTTGTAATCACAGATGCCCACTTGGGGGCCGCCCTCGAGGAAGTGCGTGCGATTGCGGCAGAAGTATTTGCTGACGAGGATAAAGGAGGAGAATGATGATGAAGAAGAGAAAATGTTTGGTATTAGCCTTGTTGCTTGCTGCTTTTTATCCTACTGAATGTAGAGCATCAGAATGTAGAGCATTAAATAATGCCGCATTACGTTATTGCTCAAAGTATGGTATTGATGCAGATGTTCAAACTTCCCGATATTTAATGAGCAATCGGGTATTGTTGAATGAGTATTATTACCAACTCAAGGGAAGTGGTTTAAGTGCAAAAGATTATATTATTGCAAAGCAAGAAAACCCACAAGCAACTGTCCCAGAAATACTGCAAAATTATGAGGTAGGTAAAGTATTTGCCCATCTTGGGCTCATCCCTGATCCACACCAAAAGACTGCCGGACATATTCTTTTCAAGAAGGATCGTAAAAACTTCACTTCTGAAGATCTTGCTGCTACCGTCTATCTTCAAACGGATGATGCGGGTCGGGGACGCTTAGGGGGGTATTTGCCGACACCAGAACTCGATCAAATAGATGCTGCTAAATATTTACTGGCACTACCTTTCGTGTCTTTCACCCAAGAGGATCTTGAGGCAGCTGTTCATTTGCGAACCAACCCGGGCAATGTTTGGGATGAACCCATTCTGAATCCGATGCGTGAGGAAATTAGGGCAGCTAAGACTTTAAGAGCCCGCGCACCTACCTTTACCAAAGCGGAACTTCTTCATGAATGGCAAAACCAGGTGACGCAAGAGATTATGCCGCAGCTTCAACGGCTAGCGGAAGACTCAAAGAAGCGCGCTGTACTGTATTTGGATGAAGAAAACGCGCGATTGAAGGATGCTGAAGCGACTCAGTTGATTCAGGCAGTGCCTCAACTCCTCCATGCTGCTCTTCGAGTGAATTATGACCAATTCAAGGATAAATTTGAAATCACCCCTGCCCACTGGGAAGCAGCCCTTGTAGAGGTACGTGCGATTGCGGCAGAAGTGTTTGCTGACGAGGATGTAGGAGGAGAATGATGATGAAAAAAATACAGATGATTCAAGTGATGTTCGTAAGCCTCGGGATTCTTTTTCTGACCACAATTGAGGGAAAAGCAGCTCAAAGTTTCAAACTGGATCCCGAAATGGTTCTAAAAGCAGCAAAACTAAAACAACAAAGAGAGGAATCCAAAAGAGCGGCTCTTGAAAGAAAAAAACAAAAAGAAGATGAGGATAAAGAGCGTGTCAGATTGCAAGATCAAGAACTTACTCGCAGAGCAACAACTTTTCTTCAGGGTAATTTTTGGGGCCGTAGCATGTTAAAAACCCCAACAGAACCCTTAAAAGCAAAGGATATTATTGATTTTGCTAAATATTTAACTCATTTAAAGTGGCCATACCACCCTATTACTGCATTTACTCAAGAAGATCTTGAAGCAATGATTCATCTGCGTACCAATCCGGGCAATGTGTGGAATGATGGTCCCTTTCTGACCCCGACTCTAGACGAAATTGAGGGTGCCAAAGCCTTAAGAGCACGAGTCCCTCATTTTACAAAAGAAGAACTTTTTCAGGAATGGCAAAACCAAGTGAGTCAGAGAGTTACCCCCCATCTACGTCAATTAGCAATGGATGCTAAGAGGCTAAGTGTGATCCACTATGATCCTGTACCAGGCCAGCTAAAAGACAAAGAGGCAAATCGATTAATTCTAGAGTTACCCGAGCGGGTAAGACAAAGGTTTCAAAGAGAATACCAAGAAGCAAAGGACCAAGCACCGATTAGACCAGAGGATATAGAAGAAGCCCTCATAGAGCGACGTAGGCTTGCTGCGGAAATATTTGGGTAAGAATGAGCGTTGCTGAAATTACGTCAATGAAATTTGTAACATATGATAATAGAGTAGGATTTCGAAAATGCAGGCAAATATGAGTGGTAGTTTGAACATTCTTCGTCAAGGTTTTTTGAGTTTTTTGATGAGGCTGGTATGCATTCTGCTGCTCTTGTTTAATCAATTCATATGTGTCGCCCAAGCTTTTGTGGAATATGATGAAGAGACACATATTGCCGTTATTCATTCCCCTTTACGAGAAACAGATGACGATTTTACCAAGTTGATGGAGCGTCTGTCTTCTGCGCCTCTCGATAGCCCTCAACAAGAACCTTGGCAGGTCATCAATCGCAGTGAACTTACTATTGGATTTGATTATTTTTCAAGCCTGTCTCGCTATGCAAACTTTTACAATGCGGGGGATGTGTATTGTCAGATTTATGATCAAACCCCTTCTCTGGTTCTGGGTTCCCTTTATAATGATGGCTCTATCACCTTTAAGGCTTCACGTGATGGGCTGAACCCCCTATCTCAGCTCAATCTCACAATTCAATCCCTCAAGAATGAAGGGGAAATCAATTTTGTAACCCTGGCAGCTGCGCCAACACCTATTCCGCAATTTACTTGGAACATTGGGGTAACGAAAGTTCTAGAAAATTTGGGGGCATTATTAAGTGATGATACTCTTGCCCTAGAGAATTTGAGTGATCAGGATTTTTCGCTAGAAGGATATGTTGCCTCGAATGGTTTGATTCTTAACAACATCAATACAATCCGAGCTGTGCTCGTCAGTGGCTATCACGCCCTTGCACCTGATCAGAAAGGAACAACCAGCGAAAGTGGCTTTCTCCACGTAAAATCAAACTCGACGACGACACCATTTTCTTGGGATGGGCTCGTTTATACAACAGGCGCCACAACTCTAAATCTTGCTTCAGAAAGCCCACAAGTAACAAAAACTAAAGTTGGGGCTTATTTTGATACGAAGGGGTTCGAGACAAGTGTCAACAGTCCAGGAGAATCTCATATTTCTTTTGAACAGGACCCCGTTTCTGTTGCGACGATTATGTCAAATCCTCTTATCGACATAAGAGACTATTTAATAAATATATATACGCAAGACTTCTCGGGGATCTCCTCAATTGGAAAAGATGGATTTAAGGTTTCTTTCAACAATGAAGGAACAAACCCCCGTGGATCTATCGATATATTGGGTATATATGATGTTCAAGGCCCCATAGCCGTTCAGCATAGCAAGAAGGTCTCTCTTCAAAAGGATGGTGTATTTATTTTTGGCAATAGTGTGGGAATGGACACTGAAGAGTTGACCGTTGATGGAAGCCTATTGAAAAACCAGGACTATACCAATCCTGATTATGAATTCTCAACGCAAGCAACCATTACTGTTGGAGCTAAAGGTATTTTAGAAACGGGACGGATGGTCGTTCCCGTCCTTTCGCCCTCACACCCCGCTCAACAGAAGTTGGTGAATCATGGGTCAACCCAAATTGAGGGGTTATTTCAGCTCGGAAAACTCACCGTGCATAATGACGGAAACTTTACGGTATTGAGGAATGCTGGAGGTATACATCCTCATCTGTTTATAGAAGATAATAAGGGCACAGTTCACAGTGCACTGTCTGTATCTTCATTTTATACGCCAGGCTATTTTAAGACCAACTCTCGTATTGAAGGTTCTATTCAAAGTGAAAAAGATATTCAAACAAAATTTTCAAAAAGTCAAACGGGAGCCGTAAATTGGGAACAATCCTTGAGAGCAAATGGACCTATCACTGTAAATGCCCAAGCAACCGATTTAACCCTAAAAAAGGCTGATACAAAATGGCAATCGATTGGTGGCTTCATCAAGGTTAATGGAAAAGGCCTCGATGTCGCTGAGGGTGTTGATCTTTATGCACTTCATAGCATTGGATTATTCTTCGATCCCCACGAAGGGAAAATTCAGTTTAACGGCTCTCTTAAAACTCCGGATATCTTTTTTAAATCCCACAAACTCACCGGACAAGGTCAGTTGGGGGTTCACAATGCAACTCTCGATGCTTATACGCCTCGCCCTTTCGACTTTAAATGGGGGGAGGATCTTTCCAACCTTACTTTACGATCGATGGGAAAAATTACCCTTGAAGACAAAAGAACAAACGCGAAAGAGTTTCGGTTGGGAGGGCGTCTAACGATTAATGGGGATAAGGTCGATGTAATAACCCCCATAAAAGCACAACATGGCATAAAAATGAACACTACAGCCACGAGTGAATCCTCCATTGAGGTTGGCGCAAATTTAGTTTCTCCCAAAGGAAATGTTCTTTTGCAAGGGAGTGCGGTCAAGCTTCCTAAAGATAAAAAAATCCGGGTCGTGGGGATTAATGTCATTATTGATGATCAAAAGAGTTCTTCATTAGAGCTTCCCAAATCTTCAAGAATAAAAGCTCAAGAAAAAGTAGTTGTCATAAATCCCACCAACATTAGTATCCATGCCCAAGCATCCGGTAAACAATTGCTTGCCAAATCTAAAACTGTTTTTGTGAATAGTATCACGAAGCAACCTCTTAAAAATAAACCTGGGGCAAAGGCGGCTTTTAGCGGATTTAGTGAGGGAATATATGTTGAAGGCTCAGTCTTAAGATCCTCTGTCCCAATTACAACCGGTATATTGGAGGGCAAACTTGGGGCCCTTCTTGTCAATGATGTAGACACCACCGCCTATGACCTTGAAGCCCGTTTTGCTGCCCTTGAAAAAGCAACTTGGTCCAATACTGCCCCTTCTCATTTGAGGTCTGATGACTTACAGGCAAAAGGAGCAACCATCAGAACACATGGGTCGAGTTTAACCTTGAGCGCTGGTCCCGGAGCTCAAGAATCAGGGGGAAAGAAGAAGGGCGTTCATTCCTTGGTGAATGTGGATGCGAGTCAAGCAAATATCGTTCAAGAGGTGGGGAATCTTGTCATTGGAGGGAAAACCAGCATAGGTTCTTTGGCCGCAAATCATACAACAACCGTAGCCCAAGGGAGTTCGGTGAGGATCGATAGTATTCGAACAAGCAAGGATCAACAGGCCTTTAATTTTTTTGAACCCGTTACAATAAAAGAAGATAACGTTCACCTCAAGGCGAAAACGGTTAAAATTAATGGCTTAAAACATGAAGGTGACGAGCCCTTTAATACACTTATCATTGAAGGGGGCGAAGGTGAGATACAAGGCACATATAAAACCAATTTAGGACTTTTACGTTTCGACAGGGATTTAAGACTTCATCAAGCCCATATCATGGCCAATGTTTTTGATATTCTTACTAAGAATGTAACCGCAACCGAGAGTTCCCTTGAGGCTGATGAATCCTCAGTCGTAACAAGAGGAGGTAAAGCTGACCTCAGGGGTTTAACGGTAAATTCGCAAGATCACTTTACTCTAAAGGCTGATAAAGCCAAACTGAACCCGGCGCTGATAACGACAGACGTTGCGGACATCCATCTTCAAAAATATCATAATGGCATTAAGGGGATTATCAAGCTTGCTCACGACTTGGTGCATTGCCAAAGCGTTCGCTTTGATGCCAAAAAAGAAACGCTTACCATCGATCAGCCAACCGAATGGCGTCCTAATATCGCCCTTGCTGTTAATAAAGTAGATATTCAAGAATCTTTGAGTAGTTTGGGTGCTATTGACCTCGAATCCGAAACGGGAATTGAGGTTGCAAAGTCATTGATGGCAAGAAGTCTCTCCCTCCTTGCTAAGAAGGATGACATCAGATTTTATCGCGCTCTGGTAAGGGCGACTAAAGACATGAAGATAAAAGCGGAAGAAGGGAGTGTTAAGGCAACAGCCTCTGAATTATTAGCTGAAAAGGGCAATCTTGAAGTTGAAGCCGGTCTGGATGCTGTTCTTGAATCTATCGCCGTTCGGACTGGGAATGGTGAGAACTATGCAGATCAGAAGGTTGCCTGTCGTACGGCAGCTGGACAAGACACAAGCATCATAACAGGAAGGCACATCCTTCTTAAAGGGGTTGAAACGAAATCCGGAAAAAATACACGGTTTGTAGCTGGGCACAGTATCGTTGATGCTCCGTTATCTCTTGAGTCACAATCTGTTTGGCGAAGCGATAAGGATTATTCAAGGCACAAGTATACCCATCAAGATGTCTCCCAACATAAGGCGGGGGGTACGTTCACTTCATTAGCAAAAGAAGGTAGCCAAGAACTTTATGCCCCTAAAATAGAAGCACAAAAGACAACATTATTGAGTCAAAATGGTGTCCATCTTCACGAAGTTCACTATATCCGCGAAAATGAATTCAAATCTCACAAAGAAGGGGATCTCTTCAAACAATCAAAAACGGTTCATGGAAGCAGTATCTCTGCCTGTTCTAAAGGCGCCTGCATTACAGGGACAGAGCCGACTGAAATTACTTCTGGAGGCGACATTACCCTCACTAATGTTACAAGCCGGGTCCCTAAAACAATTTTAACAACTGTCGATGGTGTTGTGAGAATTCTGTTGGGAACAAATCAGTATTCATCTTCGCGGACTGTGGAAAGTTCGAACGCTTTCTGGCAAAAGCACGGGTATCGCAATGAAAAACACAACACTTTTACACAGCCAACATCTACTGCTGTTTATGAAATTCATTCAAAGGAAGTGATTGTTGAATCTGTTCGTGGGCAAACATCAGATATCATCAAAAGAATCGAAATCGAAGGCGGAAAAATAACCCACAGTATTGTCGATGAGCTTCATCACGTTGATGCAAAAACCGTTCAGGGTCCAACAAAAGCGCTCGCTGCTGTCGTTGCCCTTGCCGTGACAATTGCTACAAACGGGGCCGCTTCTCATTTGGGTGCCATGATGGCAAGTGGGATGACGGGAGTAACTGCCACGGTTGTTTCCGGCATGACAGCCACTGCCTTTACATCCGTATGCTCCCAAGCCGCCCTTGCCCTGTTAGCCAACGAAGGAGATTTAGGAAAGGCTGCAAAAAGCCTCGCGAGTACTGCCAGCTTAAAATCACTCTTGGCTGACGTAGTTACAACTGGACTCGTTGGCAGCGGGGGCTCACAGGCCGGTCTATCATTTTCTCAACGCCTCGTGGCTAATAGCGTTCGATCTACTGTTCGAGCAGGTGTATCTTCTGCCATAGAAAATCGCAACATTGGGGAACTGTTGAAGGATGGCGGCATCAATGCCTTGGTTGATTCCATTAGCGGCTCTCTTGCTCAATGCATTGGTGAGGCCGCGGGTTCCCTACATCCCGTAGAACATAAAGTCCTTCACTTTGGTCTCGGGGCTGCTATTGGTGCTGCAAAGGATCGAGACAATCCCCTCACAAGTGCTCTGATAGCTGGTACGGCCGCCATGATGGCAGAAGTTGTGGGTGAAACGTTGGTGGATCGCGAGCAACTTCAGATCGAAGTGCTAAAGAAAATGGATCGCGAAGGACGTCCAATCACATTTGAGTCCTTTAATAGTGCCTATCAACAACAGTTGAGGCCCTATATTGATGTCACCCGTCTTGTGGTCGCGAGTGCTATTGCTGGAATGGGACACGATCCTTCCGTTGCAATTACTGCTGCAACGAATGCTTTAGAGAACAACTTTGTTATGGTTGCCTATCCAGCATACTATGGACTTGTGGCTTTACTTGCTATTGCTGCTGTTGACCAAAAGATAAATGGGGAAGCTCGAGCAAAGCATATCAAACACTTTCTCGAAAATGACGATTCTTCAAATGCAGTTGAGGGTAATACAGCAAGCAGCGCTGCTTCGGGAGCACCGCCACCGGAAGATTGGGAGCCGAAGCGTGGGTCTCCAAAGAGTCAGGAAAAACAAACCACCTCATTTGAAAGGGCAATAACTAAAGAAGATCTTGGAAAATACCGAGGGGGTGTTCTCAAAGAACTTCAAGGTTCAGTTCGTTTCGAGAGTAATACCAAAACCTACACCATTCGAATCGACAATATAGTATCTGTGGGTGGTAATCCTAGAGCAGTGGTGAGAAACTTTGTAAAAAGCGCACAGGAACATGGTGCAAATACGTTAAAGATTGAAGGCACTATTGCTAATACAGATTTATTGTCCTTTGTGCAGAAACACTATAATGCACGGACTATGGGCGCAAATGAGATTATAACGATTCCTTTGAGATGAGAAGTCACCATGAAAGTTGAAGTTGAAAAAGAAATTCCCCCTGTTCGAAGCAGAGCTTATCGCTGTCTTGCTAGGTTTGCTAAAAACTATCATAGTCTGTTGCCTGATACGACCTATTTTGACTCCGAGTATGCAAAAATTCACTACCCAGTTCAACTGGAACAACAGGAATACTTGATAGGTGTTTATGAAAATATGTTTGGTACAAGAGTTTTTGATAGTATCCCTCCTGAGGTCACAATTTGGGATAATCTAGTTATTACTGACCGAGCATTAAACCTATGTTCAAAATTCACCTGTGAGAAAATATATTTCAAAGAAATTCTAGAGATTGAGGGGCCAAAAAATAAAGAAGATGATTTAGTTCTACATATTCATCTACAAAATAGAGTAGTTGATCTGGCGATTCTCTATACGCATGGTGAAAATGGCGTAAGAAAGGATGTGTTTTTATGGTGGCAGTTTTTAAAAAGCTACAGTAGGGGTTCACGACAGGAGTGATGATGTTATTCTATCCTTCCTATTTATAGGATGTTAACTCTTTTTTAATTTGATCCTTTTCGAAGTCATCCTTAGAAGTTTATCTTTGACAGATGGGCATCATCGTACTGCAGAAATCATTAACCGCGTAAGCTCAGGCAAATTATCTCCAGAAACAATTATTAGGATACTTGTTCATGATTAGAAAAAATTTAGAAAATGAAACTACAAAGAGGTCTGAGTCTGAAATAAAGCGCATAGAAAAAGTCTGTGAGCAATTACTTTGCTTCAATCCAACAGGCGTAATGCTAAAATCTAATCAAGAATGGATACCAGCATGGTCCAGTTTGGGGCTAGAACAACTTATAGATAAAACTCTTTTGGCTCCAGATAGTCATATTAACGATCTCTTTCTAGGACTTTGGAAAGCATTAGCCGAAACAAAGGCACCACTAACAGAAACAATGACGCAGTTCCTCCTTGCCATTGTAAGATTTACATTTACACGTTACCGTTCGCAATATGAAAATGAAGATCTTGAGTGGATGGCGTCTCAAGTTAATACAGGTTGCACTGAAGCCCAGGCATATCTAACATTGCTAGCTTTACCTGTCAATTTAGGTCTAAAGTGCAAAGTAAATATCCTTAAAATCCTTGAAAATACCGATTTTAAGGAAGTAGCCCAAAGAATGTTATCTGATTAATCATATTCCAGATTCCTTAGTGAATTATCTTGTCCATAAACCCGTCAGCCACTCTCTCAAGCTCATGAATTTCAAAAAGTCGGTCATAATGTTGGATAATCCCTAGGCACCTAGAAATATGCCTGTAAGATTGAAAACTTCATAGAGAGATCAGGACGGATAGTGGCTTTTTTGCCCCAATCGCTTAGGAAGATGGTGTACCTTTAATTAATTCATCTTCAAAACATGATGTTAATGTCAGCCTTGCTTTTAGCAACCAAGTTGTGCCATAATCTGGGTGCTTCATTTTATTTGAGCGATACTTTAGAGAAGATGTTATGGATATTAGTCGTTTTAACTATTTCTCTTATCAGGATAGGCTTGATCCAATTTTAAGTCCTATAACTTCGAGGGCAAATATTAAACTTTTAACATTTAGACGGTGCTACCCGAATAGAGAACAATTTCTTATTTCAGGAAATGATCATTTTCAAAAGGTTTACTATCCCCAAGAATTATATCGACATGGGTATTTTGAAAAGGAAATAAAGAGCTTTGAGTCTGCTTTTCATTTGTGGGACCACCTTCCCCCAGATTATCCCCGTTATATCTATAATTATATGCAGAACCACCATCATATTGCTCATGGTTTAACAATCACTCAACAACACGAAGATTATTGTGATTTCTTTGTGTTTGCATCCGAACCAGGCAACACAGAAATCAATAATTTTTATATCAATCGAAAGGAACTATTTTCTGAATTCATAAAGGCGTTTTATCAAAATTTACATCCTGTTATTGAGTATCTTTCTCATCACAGATTTATTTTGCCGAGCAGTAGCATTAAAATGACAAGTAAATTTGCCCCTCTAACACCCCGACAACGCGAGTGTGGCGTTTTAATGATAGAAGGTCTGACAACAAAAGAGATTGCGAAATCCCTAAATATTTCTCACCGCACTGTAGAAGAGTATATAAATACCTTAAAATCGAAATTCGAGGCTAAAACGCGCTCTCAACTTTCCTATGAATTGCGTCAGTACATTTAAAAGAAACACGATCAAGGCTTAGGCATGAGGCGACGAAGTAGGATAAAATCTGCCTCGCTTCTCCATGAAACTAAGGAAGATAAAGCTTTAGATCTTTTTCTTGACCCAAAATTGTCAATCAGAGTGTAGCGATGATCAAAATGGGCTTGTTTGCACAAATTTTAAGATGTCTAATTCTCACCAACTGCTTCCGATATGCTTCCGGAAATTTTTAAGGCGCATTTTGAAGTTTCCCAAAGAGCTAGGACAGCTGTGGTGCCGGCTGCAGGAGTCGAACCCGCGACCTACTGATTACAAAACTGTCACTTACTTATGTGTTTTATGTTTTTTATCAATTGCTTACAAGTACTTTTATGAAAGCAAAATTTCCATTCTCTCCAAGAGGTAATATTTGGGTACATATATGAAGCTAGGCTCTTGTAAGTGCGGGCTATGAAAGTTTCTTCTCGTGCTCCCTCAAGACAGAGCGGTGCTTGTCGATGTCCAACTTAGCTATATTGCGCAACTTCCATTTTATTGCAGGGAGTAGCATTTCCTGTGCACAGGGAATTAGAAGCCACTTAGGCTGCCCAGCTTTGAAAGAGAGAAGAAACTCCTTGTCATCATCAGTCATAGATGCATGAGTTACTTCCACTACTCTATGAAAAGTATCTTGTAACACACTTATGGGGACTTCGTACTGAGTTAATCTCAAAAGTTGCTTATGGAGGATAAAGATCAAAGAGGAAAATCAATAATGGTTTGAATTTGCAACTAATACTGCACTTGACAGCGCGGCTTAAATCTAACTTAATGATACGAGATCAACTTAGTTCAATGTTAAATTTAAGAATACCATGAATAAATCAATATGGGCACCAATTCTGGTTATTTTCGAATCTTCATTATATTTTAACAACCCCACTCAAGTTTTTCAAATTATAATTGGAGCATCTATTCATGAGCAACATACCTAACTGCCCTAAATGTAATTCAAGCTACGGCTATGAGGATCGAGGCCTGTATAACTGCCCGGAGTGCGGCCACGAATGGTCAAAAGACGATGCGGATATCGAAGAAAATACAGTTCGGATAGTTCGTGATGCCAATGGTGCTGAACTCAAGGATGGCGATACGGTAACTGTCATCAAGGATCTAAAAATGAAGGGATCTTCTTCTGTGGTTAAAGTTGGAACAAAGGTTAAGAATATTCGGATTGTGGGGGGAGATCATGACATTGATTGCAAAATCCCTGGCATAGGTGCTATGGGACTAAAATCCGAATTTGTGAAGAAAGTGACGGATTAAAAATGCGAGACTCCCGAATTTAAGACTATAGATAGTGGTAGTATGCGAAATGATGCGGGGTATGGGGCAAGCGCCATTGCAGCTAAGTACATAGAGATAGAGTTAAGAGAACTGGTCTGCCCCCCAATAACAGGTCCAGAAAATCAATTTATTGCTTCATATACAGTTAATTCAGGATGATTCCCTAGTTTTTTGGGATGTACTATAACTTTGTTAAATCCTAAAGATTTTAATAGAAGGCCACACAAAATGCATAGGGATTGCCGATGTCCAAAGATCAACGATAAAATTCCTGAACTAATACTGATGTACAACAGAGGTAACAACGCCCCAAATAAGGAAATTTATTTCTTCAGTGATCTCTATGGCAGGATAATCAGGGTTATCAGGCATAAGGGTAACCATTTTTCCCTTGAGGTGAAGTCGCTTAACCGTAAGTTCTCCATTAAGAGCTGCGATAATGATATCGCCATGTTTTGGTTCGAGAGAGCGGTCAACAATTAGAATGTCATTATTATTTATTCCAGCATTTATCATAGATTCGCCTGAAGCTCTTACGAAAAATGTAGCGGCAGGGTGCTGAATAAGGTGTTGATTTAAATCTAAGGAATCTTCTTCACGATCATCAGCAGGAGATGGAAAGCCTGCTGATACACGGCTCTCGAAAAGAGGCAAATTAAGATTGCTTGAGTTTATTGGTCCCCATTCTTGCAACATAGGCTCAAACTTAAATCGGTTTTTATTTGTCTTACCCTTTAGAGAATGAATAAATTTCTCAACGTCATCCACAAGAGAAATAGGAATTCTTTTAGCAACTGTTTTTTCCCCGAAGATTCCGGAATTAACTTTTCTTCCTGCCCCAGGACGCGACCCACCTCTTCCCATTCCCATCTCCAAAACAACTAATAATCTTTATGTATAGAATATCGTACAGTTATCATAAGAAATAAACGATCACTTGTCCATAGCTTTCCTTAGTAAGCAATTTGATCCCTTGAATTAACCTGCATATCTATGGTTATTCTTTCACCCTTCTTAAGAGAACCTTTAGTTGTTCTCAGAACATAGTATGGGATTTGAAAGCTATCTGTTTTAATTAAATGTTCCAATGTAACATGATCTATTTCCCTAGTAGATATGATCTCCCCCTCAATAATTGGAGGAGGCGTACAACCAGAAAAAGCTAATCCTGTGATCAAAATCTTTATAAACTTATTCATAATAACTCCTTTCATATTTGTAATTCTCAAGTTTGCCTAGTTTTTAGCCGCGTACTTAAACATATTATGGGGACCCTATCCAAGTAATTATCCTCAGATTTTTCCCCTACAATTGTGGATAAGTTACGTCCCTAAAATGGTTGTCATAAGGGAGAGGATTGAAAGTACGGATTACCGTTGTAACAACTCCCTGAACAAAAAAATTCATTTCTTTAGTAATAGTAATTGGGCCATATTCGGGATTTGCAGATAAGAGGATCGTCTTTCCCTCTTCTATGAAAAGCCGTTTTAATTTGAATTCTCCACTAACTATTGCAATGACGATATCTCGATGCTTAGGTTTAAGAGCGATATCCACCACGAGCAAATCTTTATGATTTATTCCAGCATTAACCATGGAATATCCCGTTACCTTAAAGTAGTAGACGGACTTAGGGTGCTTGATTAAATACTTGCTTATATCTAAGTGCCTTAAAAAGGGATCATCAGCAGGAGATGGGTATCCAGCAGAGACGCCATGTTCAAAATAAGGCACTTTAAGCTTGGTGCATATAATTGAGCCAAAGAAACTTGAGCTCTTTGCTCTCGATGTTTGGGCTCTATATGTTTGGTTTCCTCGATTTATGGAACTTCGTAATTTTTGAAGTATATCTAGATTTGGTAAACATCGAGAAGATACTTCTTGAGAAGATAATCCCCCTTTGCCTGTAGGTAGGGAACAGTCCCAATGCCTAATTGAATCACTCTTATACATTTTAACCAACCTATTTCCCACTGTTTTTTGATATGTGTACATAATTCATAGCAGCAAAATAATATGTGTGTCTACAAAAAAGTTTGCCCTAGATGTTCTTTCTGAAATTTTAAGGAATTTTATAAAAAACATATATTTAGGAGAGTTGCTTGGGCTAAGCTGATTTAAAAGATGGACTCAAATAAGCAAGCTTCTCCGCACTCTGCTAAAATTTCTATTACGGTTTATAAAATGATCTCGTAGGGAATCCAACTAGAAAAGCCCCAAGAAGATACACCTGAAACAAAGACCAACTACAACACGAACGTCAAGTCCAAGAGCAGCAGGAGCAATTTCAACAGGATCTTGTTTTGAGACGGTCTTTAAGCATATAAATGTGATCCCCTCGTTTTCATCACATTTTTCTCCGAGTGCATGGGGTTATGTTCAATTTTTATTTTATACCCCCCTCCCCCTACCTTCAAGAAAAGCCGGTTATAGAATAAAGTTGCAATGCTAAGCGAAATAAAAACAGAATAAACAATGATTGATCATAATTTCTTTATTTATTTTTATTCGATTTCCCTTACATATTCTCAATGATATCCAGAGTTTCCAACACAAGAAAGGCGGGGAGATACATCGTTAGCAAAGCGGAAAAAGGGTTACATCTCAGTGCGGCCAAAGAAACCGCAGGAAAAGCTTTAACTTATGAAGGTCGAAGTCTTACGTCAGACGCTGTTATTGCTGTCAACAGCAACACAAAAAATAACCGAACACAGCAGCTTAGGTTCAGACACCACAACAACGACACTGTCTCAATCGGCTTCAGCCACTTCAACAGAATTTAGTGCTCCCCAACAAAATTTTAATGTTGGTGAGATGACGGCCGGTGGCACGGACTTTGTTGGCCAAGTGATCAATGACAACACCAAAAAGGGAATTAAGTTCGGCCCTACTTTGCAAATCTTAAGCAATCGCCAGCAAAGTGTGACGGAAAGTCCATTGGCTAAAACAGACGTCGGATGTGAATCTTGGCAGGAAGTCATGCAACCGTGTCGGTTATTGGTCAACAAAATCATCCGAAAGATTGATGATGGGGTGATTCAACTCGATTCCGTTCTGTGGGACAAAAACAGAACCGAGATCATCGGCAAGTTTGCCGAGACCACCTATCAACTAAAGCAAGGACAAACCAGCTGGGCGATCCACACCCAACACATCCCGAATGAAGTGTTATGTGTCGTCGCATTGGCAGTAACGATTGCAACGCCAGGTGTTGGAGGCTCGCTTTTCTCTTCCGCCGTTACCGGTAAGACGGGCGGCACCATGGTTGCCACAACGAGAGGTATGGCCATGGCTTCTGCGGCATTTACTACCCTATGTTCTCAGGCAGCCACATCGTTTTTAAGTCATGGGGATTTGGCACAAACCGGGAAAGACCTCTTCTCGAGCCAAGGACTTTGGTCACTTGCGAAAGCTGTGGCGACTGCCGGACTCGTCGGTGACGGCGGCACCCTGACAGGCTTAAACCTGACGCAACGCCTTGCGATCAAAGGTTTCAAAAATCTCGTGAAAGCGAGCGTCTCCGCTGCCATAGAGAAACGCGACATTGGCGAATGCTTGAAAAATGGCGGTATCAGCGCATTGGTTGATTCCATCAGTGGCGTGCTTGCTCAAAACATTGGGGAAGCCGCCGCATCCAAAACAGATCCACTGTCTCCCTTCACCCACAAAGTTGCCCACTTTGGATTGGGAGCCGCCATGGGGGCGGCCCTGGATCGGGACAATCCTCTCGCCGGTGCCGTAACGGGCGGCCTTGGCGCCGTGATCGCGGAAGTTGTGGCTGAATCATTGGTCGATCGTACCCAACTTCAGCGCGACGTCTTGAAGGAGATGAAAGAGGCGGGGATTCCAGAATCAACTCCTGGTTATAAAGAGACCGCTTATCAACAGAAATTGCGTCCTTATATGGACACCGCACGCCTCGTCGCCGCCAGTGTCATCGCCGCCTCCGAACATCATCCCGCTGCTGCAATCGCCACCGCTACGAATGCGTTGGAGAACAACTTTGCAGGTGATCCTTGGCCAGAGATCGGAAGCTTGCCCGATGAAACCCGGGAAGCTGTTCGGGAAGCCTTCGTCGAGGCAGTCGTTGAAGAGGCTGAGGGTATATGGAACGATCCTGACACTTTTGTGGAAGAAACCACTATCGGCTTTGTTCCTGGGGGAGATATCGCTCGGAAACTTCATAGGGGCGAAAGAGTCACCTATCTTGACCTTGCCAGGGAGGCAAGCGTGACCTGTATGCCTTATGTAGGGGGAGCTGTCAAAGGCGTCGGCAAGACAGGTGCCAAGATAATCAACAAAGTTGCCTTGAAGGTTACCCAAAAACTGGAAAAAGCAGCAAAGTCAGGAAAGGCTGCTGGAAGGTCGACAAATCTGGATGCCCTGGATTTGGCGAGCGTGTCTAGGCGACACGATTGTTTATCTAAATTAGCAATCCTAAAACCTAAAGAAGCAATCCTTAACAAGAGCCAAGCACGAAGAGAAGCTATGAGAAAAGATGGTATTCCAACTAGCCAACAGCCTTCAAGACAGTTTAAAACAGATGCAGGTTATCAGTATGAATATGAGGTTCCTACTTCAATGAGTGGGGCGCAAAAGAGAGTAGTAACAGATCAAACAACGGATCGAGTTGTTGGGCATAGTCCTCATTGGGAAGCTGGGAAAGCAAAAGCACCTGAACGAATGGACCCACTCGGTAGGCTGCGCGTTGAAAATGACAAGGTAAAAGTTGAATATAATAGCAAATAACAAGGAGAAAATGTGGTTATGAATGAGCAAAATCCTGATAATAAACCAGAATATATAAACCTATTATTGCGAAAGAATCGAGGAAAAACTGACCTAGAAAAAATACACAAGAGACTTATAGAAGCAACCAGCATACCTGAATTATATTTCACTTCATTAGAACAGAGAGACATTTTAAACGAAAAATTCTTTATGCTGTTTAAAAATGAAAAGGCCCGCCATGTGTTTAAGCTAGAAAACCAAGATAGCAACTTAATATTAAAAAAAATATTTAAACAACTCACAATATCACCTCAACAGTTTGGGGGAAATTTATGTTTTAGCCATTACGAAAATATAGGTTTATTGCAAATAAATACACCCCTGTTTTTTGAAAATGCACCTGTTTTATTGGAAATTGATGGAAACAGTTTGTTTATTATTGATGAAGACTTAAAAAATGGAATAATGGTGGATTATTACGAGAGCGATAACGGGCCAGGTTGGACGTATGAGCTTATTATTCTTGGTCAAAAATGGTCTGAGGCATTTTATGCATTATTAAGCTCTTTAATCAAAGAATCCATTTCTCCTGAAAACAGTACTTTGCATTAATGCAATCCAAACATAGTAGAAAAATTGTTTTAGGTAGTGTGGATTTGGTAGGAGCTAGCATGCCTCATGATTTGGAGATTATGGGGCAAATTATGAACTCTACTGAAACTCTCATGATCCATACAGAATATATAAAGAATACACCATTTCTATGGATCGGCCTAATATTTAGATACGGGCTAAAAAACGAAACAGCCCCCCATTACCAACGTATCAATAAGAAATACGGAGAATTGCCACTAGCGTTAGAACTCGACATTCGTGTCTTATTAACAGCTGACGAAACAGATCCTCTATTGCTGAAAGATTTATTGGAGATAGCTACATTAGATTCTCTCATTCACGCGGGGAGAAAATATAATCTTAAGATACAAGGTCTTTTAGAGCGCAGAAGTCGCTTGGGAAAATTTCCTGAATGGGATCCTGCCATGGATGATTTTCCAGAATTGTTAGCCCAACGATATAAGGCATCTCTCCCACTTTTACATTAGCTATTTATCGTTTAGACTTGACACAAAAACTTCAGATTATAATTTCAGATACCTCAGTACTTAAATTAATAAGATCAAGCCTCAAGAACGGGAGCATCAGCGCCCTGGTTGATTCCATAAGTGCTGCAACCGTGGCAGCTCTCCTCGGACAGGATACTTGGACAGCTGCTTTCACAGCCACCAATGCTGTTGAGAATAATGCCATCCTGATGGCCGTGGGCGCTGGGTTGGCGATCTATGAAGTCTATGAGATCTATCAGACTTATAAAAAGGAAGGCGCAAAGGCAGCCCTTCAAAAAGTCGCGATTGATGGAACGATAACGAGAGAACATTTATATTATCCCCTCCGAAAAAAAGTATGTATTCCACCGAAAGTGACTTTGGGACAAATGATAAAAATATTTATTAATTGGGGCTCAAATCACCCTGAATTTCTACATTTGCCAGCGCTTGAAGGCGTAAATTCGAGCGTAGCTGAGGCTTTTCCTTGCCAAAAGGTAGGCGAAGGTCCTAAGTAACCATGGTCTCTTTCATCCAAACTACATTTTTACAGAATTAGCGAGGATCTTTATCATGAAGGCAATCTTATCATTTATATTTGTCCTATGGTGCAACTCCTTTGTTGTTGTAGATTCTACAGCCTTTGAACCTCAAATTTTTATCACATTGGGCGAACTTAAGGAGGTCTCAACAAAGGTTCGGGGCTACAAGGCAGATCTCTCTCAAGACACTATAATTAAGCATGATATGATGGCAATTCAGGTCAGAGCGTTAATTGATAAGATTGTAACTGAAATACAAAAAGAAACAGACACTAACCTTATTGATGACCTTAAAAATATAAAGGTCACTTTAGAACAACTTCAATTGTATTTTGAACGTGATATGAATAATTCTCGGCATGCTATGAATAAGGGATATTTAAGTCCAAATGGGTCTAAAGAATTGGGTTTGGCAATATTTTTCGTTATAGCTAAAGAAGTAAGTGAAATGCGAAAGGAAAGCAGAGAACTTAAAAAAGATATAGTAAATAGGCTTGACACCTATAATTGGACTCCTATCCAGAACTAATTCGTATAATAGTTTACCCTCCGTCACGGACAACAAACACTCTCAAAAACACTCCTGCTGGTGACTTGAAAATCTTGTGCTAATGAGTCCCCCTGAAGAACACTAGGGAAACAATGGTGCCGGCTGCAGGAGTCGAACCCGCGACCTACTGATTACAAATCAGTTGCTCTACCAGCTGAGCTAAGCCGGCGCCATTAGAAATTTCTAACAGCTTTTGAATCTTATTTCTACCACTTTTCGCTTTCCTAGTTGAAAAATATGCTGAGGTGAGAGATTGTGGGGAATAAGGAACACATCTTTTCAACGAGGACACCATGAGCACAGCATCCGATTCCCCCACAAAAGAGACAAAATGTTTGATCATTGGCGGCGGCCCCGCCGGCTACACGGCTGCCATTTATGCGGCGCGCGCCAACCTCAAGCCCATGCAAGTCTTAGGCATTCAGCCCGGCGGCCAGTTGATGATCACCACAGACGTTGAAAACTACCCCGGCTTTGCGGAAACGATTCAAGGCCCGTGGCTCATGGATCAGATGCGCGGCCAAGCGGAACACGTGGGCACGGAAATGGTTGACGATATGATCGCTAAAGTCGACTTTAGCGCCCGACCCTTCCAATGCTGGGGCGACAGTGGCACCCGCTACCTCGCCGACACGGTGATCATCGCTACAGGCGCGCAAGCCAAGTGGCTTGGGATTCCGTCGGAGGAAAAGTTCCGCGGCTTTGGCGTCTCTGCCTGCGCCACCTGTGATGGCTTTTTCTTTCGTGGTAAGCGCGTGGCAATTGTGGGTGGCGGCAACACGGCTGTTGAAGAGGCCCTCTTCTTAACCAATCACGCCGAACACGTCACCTTGATTCATCGCCGCGATAGTTTGCGGGCCGAGAAAATCGCCCAGGATCGTTTGTTCCGCAATCCGAAAGTCTCCATTATCTGGAATGCCGCGATCGATGAGATCATGGGCACTGAAGCCCCTTTGTCCGTGACCTCTTTGCGCCTCAAAGATACCCAGACCGGTGCTTTATCCGAACTCCCCGCGGACGGCTTATTCGTAGCGATTGGTCACACACCCATGAGCGAGGTTTTCCGGGATCACCTGCCCACGGACAGCGAAGGGTACCTCCTGGTTGAGCCCAACAGCACCGCCACCAAAATACCAGGGGTATTTGCCGCAGGCGATGTTCAAGAGAAAGTCTTCCGCCAAGCGGTCACGGCAGCAGGTCAGGGGTGCATGGCTGCCATGGAAGCGGAGCGGTTTTTGAATCATTAGTTAAAATGAATAGCAACTGTAAAAGAGGAGTAAAGAGTTATGAGATATAAATATTTATTATTGTTACTTGTGTGGGCTGTTCTTTATGGAAATTCACTAGCTATGGAGGAGCCAATAAAAAGAGATCGAACGAATCCCTTTGCAAAATATATAGAATTCGTACCAAATGGGCGCATGATAAATTATCCTGCGATGGAAGCCGATCGACCCTTGACCTCAGAACAAAAAGCACGATTATCGCTGATTCATAAGAATAAAGACAATCTAGTATCTGGCGGGTACTCAACTGTTGAGGGTAGAGCCGCAAGTTATGAATGCTATTGTAGATGGATTATGCACGGTGCAACTATGAAACAAACTGCGGAACTAGATGGTGTTTATATCGAGCGTTTAGAAAAAATTATTCTTGAGCTATGTATCAGAGAAGTACTGAAAGGTGAGGATTTCGCTGATAGGAATGATATTTTACGGATTAAAGAGTTGGCACCTAAAAAGAAATAAGAGACACTCCTTAGGATTTAATTTAGGATTTTCAACATTTAAAGCGCCGTAAACGGCCCGTTGGGGCGACCGTTGATGAACTGGACAACATATGGGTTTTTGGTGGCATCCATTTCCTTTACCGTCCCAACCCAAATCAGCTTGCCATTGCACAAAAGGCCGACGCGATCGGCAATTTTGCGCAAAGAGGCAATGTCATGTGTGATGGTCAACGCGCTCGCCCCAATGCGGCGAACGCTATCGATAATCAGTTTGTTGATGGTACCACTCACGATGGGATCGAGACCGGTGGTGGGCTCGTCAAAGAAGATCACTTCTGGATTCGCTGCAATCGCCCGCGCCAGTGCCACGCGCTTTTGCATCCCCCCCGATAACTCTGCGGGATAAATATAGGCAGCGGACTCATCTAAATCGACCGCGTGAAGCTTTTCCAGGGCAATATTCTTTGCCACCTCAGAGTTCATCCCATGACCATGGGTTAGCGCAAACGCCACGTTTTCCCACACGGTCATGCTGTCAAACAACGCGCCCCCTTGGAACAGCATCCCAAATTTATCAAGCGCGCGTTGTTGGGCGGTATATGAAAGCCCCACAATCTCTTGTCCATCAATGTGAATGCTCCCGGAATCTGGTTGAATGAGCCCCAAGATACACTTGATGAGGACAGACTTGCCCGTCCCAGATCCCCCAATCACCACAAACGATTCGCCTGGATGAAGGTCAAGGTCAATCCCATCAAGCACAACCTTGCCGGCGAAGGATTTTTTAAGGCCACGAACGCGAATTTTAGAGGGGAGTTTCATGGTTTATTTCGAAAACAAAATAGAGGTTAATGCATAGTTCATGAACAAGATCAGGATCGACGCTGACACCACAGCACTGGTGGTTGCTCGACCCACGCCAGCTGCGCCGCGCTGGGATTGATACCCGTGGTAACAGCCCATCAAGGAAATGATTAAACCAAAGGCACCGGCCTTAATAAGACCGGAGGTTACATCTTCATACTCAAGGTATTTAGCGGTTTGGGTTAAGTAGTTGGCGGGATTAAATCCAAGCTTATAAATGCTCACCAAATAGCCCCCGAACACGCCAATGATGTCCGCGATCAGCACCAACAGGGGCAACATCACCACGCCAGCCACTAGGCGTGGAACGACAAGATATTTGAAAGGATTGGTAGACAAAGTGGTCAACGCATCGATTTGTTCTGTCACCCGCATAGTACCTATCTCTGCCGCCATCGCGGCGCCAATGCGTCCCGCCACCATTAGGCCTGCCAAAACGGGCCCCAACTCACGGGTCATGGACAGAACAACCACCGTCGCAACGGCGCCTTCTGCATTAAAGCGCGCGAAGCTTGTATGACTTTGCAATGCCAAAACCATACCGGTAAAGATTGCGGTCAAACCCACGACGGGCAAGGAGAGATAACCGATGTGAAAAAACTGATTCCCCAACTGGCGCCAATAAAAGGGACCCCGAAAAATATGACTCACGGCCGTGCCAAAAAAGATGCCGAGCCGGCCTGCGTTCATTAAGAAGACAATGAACAGACGCCCAATTGTTCTCAAACACTCAAGCACATTCAATCTCTTTAAAATTGACTCCATCATGGATGCTCCACCAAAACAAATTGTCGACTACAGTATGGGCACGTCACGTGCCCCTCCTCGCCCATCGCCAAGTAAACCAACGGATGACCTGCCTCGCCGTCAGTTCCGGTGCCGTCACAACTTACGTTTGTCGTTTCCACCCGGATAATCTCTTGCCCTTGCTTTCGTATTCCTGACTCTGGCATTGGTTTAACTCTTCATCATCCCTCATTTTCACCGCGCCAACCAAAATAATGCTTTGGCAACACCCTAAATTTACAGTATATAAACAGGAGTCAAGTTGCAAGATGTCCGAAATGACAAAAATGCCCTAATGCACCCGTAGCTCAGATGGATAGAGCGTTGCCCTCCGAAGGCAAAGGCCGGACGTTCGAATCGTCTCGGGTGCGCCACATAAAGAAAAATCCTTACGGTCAAGAGCAAAAGCACAGCGTATCTTGACCGTAAGGATTTTTCTTTATAAGCGTGACCATAAGGGATGAGAACGTCATAAAGTTCGGGCCGAAGCGCAGCGAAGGCAACGCATGAGCACAGCGATATGCGGTAAT